>NZ_QKTF01000002.1:0-128563 GCF_003234745.1 Curtobacterium sp. MCLR17_039 | reverse complement strand
ACGCCGCGGGGAGCGACGCCCACAGTGCGAGCAGCAGCACCGACCAGAGGACCGTCCGCGCCGACACCCGAGGAGCAGCCGATGCCGAACGTCGCCACCCGCCGTCACGTCCGCTGCGTCGGCGACCTGCCCCGGCTGCTCCTCGCGGTGTCGGCGCGGACGGTCCTCTGGTCGGTGCTGCTGCTCGCACTGTGGGCGTCGCTCCCCGCGGCGTTCGGGTGGCACGTCACGACGGTCGTCTCCGACTCGATGGCCCCCGGCATCCGGACCGGGGACGTCGTCGCCGCGATACCCGTCGACCCGGACGACCTCGAGGCCGGACGGGTGCTGCTCGTCGAGGACCCCGACCACCGGGATCGACTCCGTCTGCACCGGCTCGAGCGCATCGAACCGGACGGCGCACTGCGTCTGCGCGGGGACGCGAACCCGACGGCCGACCGCACGGCCGTCGAACCCGCGGCGGTCCTCGGAGTCGGGGTGCTGCGGTTCCCTTGGATCGGGCTGCCGGGCGTCTGGATCCGCGGGGGCGACTGGACCTCCCTGCTGCTGGCCGGCGTCGTCACCGCCGCGCTCGTCGTCGCCGGGCGGGCCGATCGGGACATCGTCGCCGGTCGCCCCTGCCGCACCTGCGGCACGCCCCGCCGTGACCTCCACTCTCCCGTCGTCGCGGAGCCCCGGACCGCAACCGTCACCGCCCCGACGTCGACCACCGTGCCGGTCACGGTGTTCACGGCAGCTGCCATCACCCTCACGCTGGTCGCCGGAGCGGGCGCGGGCGCCGGGTTCAGCGGCTCGACGGGGACCGCCTCGGCGCTCGGCACCGGCGGCTTCGGGTGCTTCCACCGGCCGGCGCCGGGCACGTCACTCGCGTGGGACTTCGCCGAGAAGAGCGGCCCACGGGTCGTCGACTCGAGCGGGTCCGGGGCCGACGGGACCTTCACGCCCGCCGCTGCCGCCCGGGTCGACGCGGACTGCGCGACGAACCCCTACGCGACGTTCTGGACCGAGGACGGCGCCGAAGGGTGGGCGGTCACGGACACCGCGGTCGACGCGCCGAACACCTTCACGATCGAGACCTGGTTCCGGACCGACGACACCGACGGTGGCCGGGTGTTCGGCTTCGGCTCGGACCGATCGGCGGCGCCGACCTACCGCGACCGGCACCTGTACATCGGCGCGGACGGAGTCCTGCGCTTCGGGGTCGAGGGCTCCGGATCGCAGTTCAAGTTCACCATCGGGTCCAGAGCGCCCGTGAACGACGGAGCCTGGCACCACGTGGTGGCCAGCTTCGAGCCACGGTCGATGACGCTCTGGGTCGACGGTTCGCTGCAGGGCAGTCGATCCGACGCCGTCACGCTGCGGCAGTACCCCGGACACTGGCGTGCCGGACGGCAGACCCTGTCCGGCTGGCCCGGTGCAGCGGGCTACGCCTTCACCGGAGACGTGGACACCGTCCGGGTGCACGACACCGTCCTCGACGCAGCCGCGGTCGCGCAGGCGTTCCAGGCGGGGCGCTGACACCAGACCGTGCCAGGTCCCAGCCGATCAAAGCCCAGCCGAGCCGAGCCCGGCCCAGCGTGTCGTCAGTGCGTCGCCTGCTCCACCCGGATGCGCGCGAGGATCTCGCTGCGCAGCTGGTCGGGAGCGGTCTCCTTGCAGGCGCGACGGACGGTCTCCATGAGCACGACACCGACGCGGTGCTCGGTCTGGCAGTCCTCGCACCCGTCCATGTGCTCGCGGATGTCCGCAGCGTCCTCGTGGCGGAGCTCGTCGTGCAGGAACTCCTCGAGCTCGGCCTTCGCCTTCGAGCAGTCGCAGCCGCTCATCGTGCGTCCTTCCGTCCGGTGCGACCCGTGGCCGCGGTTGCCTTCGTCGTCTGTGCCGCGCCTCGTCCCCGTCCACGCATCGTCGCCGTCGACGCTGCGTCCGGGACGATGCCGGTCTCACGGGCGTGGTCCGCCAGGAGCCCACGGAGGAGCCGGCGGCCACGGTGGAGGCGGCTCATGACCGTCCCCACGGGGGTCTTCATGATGTCGGCGATCTCCTGGTACGAGAAGCCTTCGACATCGGCGAAGTACACGGCCATCCGGAAGTCCTCCGGGATGGCCTGCAGTGCGTCCTTCACGGCGGAGGACGGCAGGTGGTCGATCGCGTCGGCCTCGGCGGACCGGGCGGAGATCGACTGGGTGACGCTCTCCGCGCCGCCGAGCTGCCAGTCCTCGAGCTCGTCGATGGTGCCCTGGTACGGGTTCCGCTGGTTCTTGCGGTACGTGTTGATGAACGTGTTCGTGAGGATCCGGTACAGCCAGGCCTTCAGGTTCGTGCCCTGCTTGAACTGGCGGAACGCGGCGAAGGCCTTGACGAACGTCTCCTGCACCAGGTCCGACGCGTCAGCCGGGTTGCGGGTCATCCGCATGGCCGCACCGTAGAGCTGGTCCATGAAGGGCAGCGCCTGGTCCTCGAACAGGGACCGCAGCTCCCCCTCGGAGACGGTCTTCGCGTCCACCGGCTCGTCTGCGGCGTCGTCGAGGGCTTCGTGCTCCTCTTCGACGGCGTCGAGCTGCACCTCGGTCTCGTCGACCAGGTGGTGCGGAGCTGCCTGCGGTTCGTCGGTCGTCATCGCCGCCAAGTCTAGGCCGAGCGTGCCGAGCGTCGTCGGCACCGCGGTCAGCACGGTTGCCGTGCCGGTCCGCTCTCGTGCGAGTGTTGCTGTCGCCACTGATCCTCCCGGTGCGTTCAGTACCCTGGTGAACCGATGGCAGACACGACGCATTCCCACAGCGGGGCCCAGCCCGCCGACCCCTGGATCGCCCCGGTCGCAGGGGGTCCGCTGCGCGGCGACGTCGCGCTGCCCGGGTCGAAGTCGCTGACGAACCGGGAGCTCGTGCTCGCGGCCCTCGCGGACGGCCCCTCCACGATCCGGCTCCCGCTGCACTCCCGTGACTCGGCGCTGATGATCGCGGGCCTCCGTGCGCTCGGCGTCGGCATCGAGGAGCTCGAGCCGGCGGCTGGCACCGCCTCGAACCCCTACGGCCCGGACCTCCGGATCACGCCCGCCCCGATGCACGGCGACGTCCGCCTGGACTGCGGGCTGGCCGGCACCGTGATGCGCTTCCTGCCGCCGCTCGC
Organism: Curtobacterium sp. MCLR17_039; assembly: GCF_003234745.1. NCBI lineage: Bacteria > Bacillati > Actinomycetota > Actinomycetes > Micrococcales > Microbacteriaceae > Curtobacterium > Curtobacterium sp. MCLR17_039. Next base: position 125,434 of record NZ_QKTF01000002.1, on the reverse strand, counting down.
CGCCCTGGCCGTCGGGCCCGTCACGGTCGACGGCGACCCCTACGCCCGCAAGCGGCCGATGCACGCCATCGTGCAGGGACTCGTCGACCTCGGTGTCGACGTCACCGACGACGGCGGCGGTTCGATGCCGTTCTCGTTCACCGGCACCGGCTCGGTCCGCGGTGGGGCCCTGACGATCGACGCCTCGGCGTCCTCGCAGTTCGTCTCCGGGCTGCTGCTGTCAGCACCCCGCTTCGACGAGGGCCTGCACCTCACCCACGTGGGCGAACGCCTGCCGAGCATGCCGCACATCGAGATGACCGTCGCGGCGCTCCGTGCCCGCGGCGTCCGCGTCGACGAGCCGTCGGTCGGCGAGTGGGTCGTGCACCCGGGCCCGATCGGCGCGCGTGACGTCACGATCGAGCCCGACCTGTCGAACGCGGCGCCGTTCGCCGTCGCCGCGCTCGTCGCCGGCGGCACGGTGCGCATCCGCACCTGGCCCACCGAGACGACGCAGGTCGGTGCCGACCTCGAGACGCTCCTGCCCCTGTGGGGGGCGAGCGTGGCCCGTGACGGTGACGACCTGGTCGTCGACGGCGGCGTCGGGATCCGGGGTGGGGCCTCCTTGCCGGGTCTCGAACTCGACCTGAGCCGCGGCGGCGAACTCGCCCCGGCACTCGTCGCGCTGGCCGCGTTGGCGGACGGCCCGAGCGAGATCACCGGCATCGGTCACCTGCGGGGGCACGAGACGGACCGCCTGGCCGCGCTGGCGGCGGACCTCAACCGGTCTGGAGGCGCGGTGCACGAACTCGACGACGGCCTGCGGATCGAGCCGGCGCCGCTCCACGGCAGCGCCTGGGGCGCGTACGACGACCACCGGATGGCGACCGCGGGGGCGATCGTGGGCCTCGTCGTCGACGGCGTCGCCGTCGACGACATCGGGTCGACCGCGAAGACGCTGCCGCAGTTCCCGGAGCTGTGGGCGGCGCTCGTGGCGTCCTCGGTGGCCGCTGCACCGGTGAGTGGGGACTGACGCATGAGCTGGTGGGACGACACCGACGGTGACGACTCCGACGGGGACGAGCCGTACGGGCAGTACGACGAGTCGAGCGTGCGGGTGCGCCCCAACCCGAAGGGCAACCGACCGCGCACGAAGACCCGTCCGACGTACGACGACGCCCCGGTCGGCTGGGTGACGAACGTCGACCGCGGGCGGTTCGGCGTGCTGACCGACGACCACGTCATCACGGCGACGAAGGCCCGCGAGCTCGGCAAGAAGTCCGTCGTCACGGGCGACCACGTGTCGCTCGTCGGGGACGTCTCCGGCGACCCGGGCTCGCTGGCACGCATCGTGAAGGTCGCCGAGCGCACCACACTGCTGCGGCGGAGTGCCGACGACTCCGACGAGGTCGAGCGCGTCATCGTGGCGAACGCCGACCAGATGCTCATCGTGGTGGCCGCCGCCGACCCCGAGCCGCGCACCCGCCTGATCGACCGGTACCTGGTGGCCGCGTTCGACGCCGGCCTCGACCCGATCCTCTGCATCACGAAGACCGACCTCGCCGACCCGGCTGCGTTCCTGGCGCACTTCGCGTGCCTGGATCTGCGGATCGTGACGAGCCGATCGGACGACGTCCCCTTCGAGGCCCTGCACGAACTGCTCGACGACAAGGTGACCGTGACCGTCGGGCACTCCGGTGTGGGCAAGTCGACCCTGGTGAACGCCCTGACCGGCTCGACGCGCGCGATCGGCGTCGTGAACTCCGTGACGGGTCGCGGGCGGCACACGTCGTCGTCGTCGATCGCGCTGCGGGTCCGCGACGGCGGGTGGATCATCGACACGCCCGGTGTGCGGTCGTTCGGGCTGGGGCACGTCGACCCCGCGAACGTGTTCCGGGCGTTCGCGTCGCACGCCGTGCCGGTGCTGCCCGCGCGGGACGGCATCCCGCTGGCGCAGGCGCACGACTGGGAGATCGTCGACCGGGTGCAGGACGGGGAGCTGGGGCCGACCGGCGTCGAGCGGCTCGACTCGTTCCGGGCGCTGCTGACCGGGATGGGTGCGTCCGACCCCGGTTCCGAGTAGCGCGCGGCGGTGCTGGCTGGCGCTGGCCGGCGCCGGCCGGCGCTCGTCGGCGGCTGGTCGGCGGCTGGTCACGACACCCCGCCGTGTGTGCGTCGAGCGGTCACGAACTGTCGACTGGCGAGGCGGCACCCGACAGTTCGTGACCACTCGAGCGCCGGCGGGCGGTGAGTCGTGACCACTCCGGTTCCCGCGCCCCTCGCACCGTGCAGACTTCGCACCGTGCGAGGGGCGCACGAATGGTGCGAGGTTGTGCACTCCGTGCGGGCTCGCGGACCTCGCACGGAGTGCACAACCTCGCACCGGACGACGCCTCGACACCGGGCCGCCATCGACAAGGGCGCATCGGGGTTGTACAGTTGCGGTCGTGTCTGAAGTTGCAAAGTACAACTTTGCGCCGACCCCCGCTGTCGACGCCCCGTCCCCGAGCACGACGACGACGTCGCACGCGCACCACTCCCCCACCCACAAGTCCCCACGAGCCCCGAAGCCGCAGCGGTCCGACAGCGTCCTGCGCCCCGCCGGCCTCGGTCGTGTGCTGCTGACGTTCGCCTCGCACATCCTCGTGCCGCTGTTCCTGGCCGCCGGCATGGGCCTGGCCTACCTCGGTGCCTTCCACGCCCCGGCCCCGCAGGAACTGCCCGTCGGCATCGTCGGCCAGGGTGCGGCCACCCAGGTGTTCGCCCAGACCGTGACCGACCAGTCCGACGGGGCCCTCGTTGCCCACGTCGTCGCCTCGACGAAGGCGGCCGAGCAGCAGGTGCGCGACCGCGACCTCGCCGCCGTGTACGCGCCGACGGCGACGGGTGCCACGCTCTACGTCTCGACCGCCGCGTCGGAGACGACCGCGAGCGCCGCGCAGAAGGTGTTCCTGCCGATCGCCTACGACCAGCACGTGCCGTTCCGGGTCGTCGACGTCGTACCCACGGGCGACCAGGACACCACCGGCCAGGGGCTGTTCTTCCTGCTCGTGGCCCTGAGCGTCGGCGGGTACGCGTCCGCGATCGCCGTGGCCTCGGTCGCGACGAAGCTCCGCGCCGTGTGGACCGCGGTCATCGGGCTCGCCACCGCGGGGGTCGTCGCCGGCATCGGCGTGATCGTCGCCGGACCGATCTACGGCGTCATCACCACCCACCACTGGCAGGTGTTCCTGTTCGCCTGGCTCTACGACGCGATCATCGTCGCGCTCGGCGTCGGGCTGCACCCCGTGCTCGGCCGGTGGACCACCCCGATCCTCACGATGCTGTTCGTGATGCTGAACTTCACGTCGTCCGGCGGGATCTTCCAGCCGGCGTTCCAGCCCGGGTTCTTCGCCGCCCTGCACACCTTCTGGAGCGGTGCCGCGTGGCTGCAGGCCGCACAGGATCTGCAGTACTTCCCGGACGCCTCGCTCGGGCGTTCGTCGCTCGTGCTCGCCCTCTGGCTGGCCGCCGCGCTCCTGCTCTGCGTCGTCGTGCACGGACTCGTCGCCCGCAGGACCCGCATCGCCCGCGAGCGCGAGGTCACCCGGCTCGAGGAAGAAGAGGTCGTCGCCGCGTAGCGACGGTAGGTTGGGCGACGTGGACCTCAGCGCCGACCTGGACTTCGCCCGCTCCCTCGCCGACACCGCCGACGCGATCAGCCTCGAGCGCTTCCGTGCCGCCGACCTGCACGTGACGAAGAAGGCCGACAGCACGCACGTCACCGACGCCGACCAGGCCGTCGAACGGGCCCTGCGCGAGCGGCTCGCCGCCGAGCGACCGGACGACGCGTTCCTCGGCGAGGAGACGACGGCGGACACCGGGGCCGAGGCCGTCAGCGAAGGGCACCGCCAGTGGGTGGTCGACCCGATCGACGGCACCGCCAACTACCTGCGCGGCGTACCGGTGTGGGCGACCCTCATCGCGCTCGCGGTCGACGGCCGCCCGGTGCTCGGCGTCGTCAGTGCGCCCGCCCTCGGCAAGCGCTGGTGGGCGGCCGAGGGCTCCGGCGCGTTCTCGCTGGACGGACCACTCCGGGTCTCCGGGGTGTCCGAGCTCGCCGACGCGAGCCTGAGCTACAACAGCATCCAGCAGTGGGACGACGACGACCGCCTCGAGCCGCTCGTCGACCTGTCGCGCCGGGTGTGGCGCACCCGGGCCTACGGCGACATGTGGTCGTACATGATGGTGGCCGAGGGCGTCCTCGACGTCGCCGGCGAACCGGACCTGAAGCCGTGGGACATCGCGGCCCTCGTCCCCATCGTCGAAGAGGCCGGCGGTCGCTTCACCTCGCTCGACGGCGACCCCGGGCCGTGGCACGGCAGCGCCCTCGCCTCGAACGGCCTGGTGCACGACGCCGTGGTCGAGGTCATCCGCCGCGACTCCTAGGACCGGTCGGCGCGCCGACCACCCCGCTCGGCGGACCCCGCAGCCGCGCCAGGGTGCTCGGACTCCCCGTCGGACCGCCGCGCCGCCCGCCGACGCGCCACCAGGTCCGCACCGGCCAGCACGAGCGCCAGCGCCATCAGCGACACCGTGAACGTCGTGCCGCTGCGGAACGCGTCGTGGTACGCGTCGAGACGCCCGCCAGACCCGCCGGATCCCGACCCCGCCGCCTCGCTCCGCACGATCCCGTAGAAGATGCTGGTCGCGACCGCGGTGCCGATCGCCGTGCCGACGCGCTGGCCGAGCTGCTGCATCGACCCGGCCACCCCGGACTGCTCGACGGGGATCTCGGCCAGGGTCAGGGTCTGGTTCGGCGACACCACGAACCCGCCACCGAGTCCGCCCACCAGGAACGCGCCGGCCATCGCCCACGGCGTGACCTCCGGCGGGGTGGCGACGGCGGCGACCATGAGCAGCAGGAAGCCGACGACGACCATCCCGAGCCCGGCGACCACCAACGCCCGCCCGACCCGGTCCACGATCCGTCCGCCGATGTAGGAGCCCACGGCACTCGTCGCGGCGAAGGGGATGCTCACCATGCCGGCGAACAACGGCGAGAGCCCGAGGCCCTCCTGCAGGTACAGCGTGACCATGAGGAACGACGCCGGCAGCGCCGCGAAGTAGACGGCCACGATCGACAACCCGTTGCGGTACGACGACAGCCGGAACAGCTCGAAGTGCACCACGGGCGACTTGCCCTGCCGCTTGAACCGCTGCTCCCAGAGCACGAACAGCACGAGGAACACCGCGAAGCCGACGAGCCAGAACCAGCGGCTCGCGGAACCACCGCCGCCACTGGTCAGCACGAACGGCAGCATCAGGGTGATGATGGCGGCACCGAGCAGCAGGATGCCGACGACGTCCAGTTCGCGGTCCTGCGCCTTCCCTTGGGCGCCCTTCGGCAGCAGGCGGACGGCGAAGAGCAGTGCGGCGATCCCGAGGGGCACGTTCATCCAGAACAGCAGCCGCCAGCCGGATTCCTCGCCGCCGATCGCGATGAGGCCACCGCCGATGGTGGGCCCGAGCGCGGTGGAGATGCCGATCATCGCCCCGAACAGCCCGAACGCGCGGCCCCGCTCCGGTCCGCGGAACAGCTGCTGCACCAGTCCGATGACCTGGGGCATCTGGATCCCGGCGGCGAAGCCCTGCAGGATCCGGGTGACGATCAGCACCTCGATGTTCGGGGCGACGGCGCACAGCAGGCTCGATCCGGTGAACGCGCTGAGGCCCACGATGAACATGACGCGCCGGCTCTTCAGGTCGCCGAGCCGACCGGCGGGCACGAGGGCGAGGCCGAACGCCAGCGCGTACCCCGCCACGATGAGCTGGAGCGACGAGCTGGTGGCTCCGAGGGACTGCTCGATCGAGGGCAGCCCGACGTTCACCTTGGACAGGTCGAGGATCGTCAGGGCCGCGACCGCCACGCAGACGGCGAAGGCCCGCCACCGGGTGCGGTCATCGAGGCGGGCGTCGGTCGGTTCGGCGTTGGACATCCCGTCCGTGCTACACCTGCGACGACGAACGAGGTCCGGACAGACCTGTACCCCGGTTCCGTCCGGCGGACCCGGATCGGGGTGCAGAGGGCGGGTGCCACACCCCCCTCGTGGCCCCCCGTACTGGGGGCACCGTTCTGGACATCTGCTCACCGGAGTCCGCTCGGCGAGCCGGTACCTGAGTTATCGTGCTCCAGACGGCAGGTCACGTGATGCTCTCGGATTCCCTAGATCCGGACGGCGGAACAGACCGGTCGTGTTCGTCCGAAGACCCTAACCCGAGGGGTGATACAGACGATGACATCATCGTTCCCGAGCGGAACCGAGTGCACCCACACTCGTCGACCGCATCCAATCCACGACAGTTCCGGCGCGCGCTCAGTCGCCGCCGCTCGTCCGCACTCCGCCACGGTCACCCGCCGTGCAGCAGTCCGGTCCGCCTCCGTGCGCCCCGTCGCAGCGACCCCCGTGTTCGCCGACGCCCTCCTCGCAGCATCCGCCTCCGGACCCGGAGGCCGGTGAGTCATGGCACTCACCGGTCGACGTCTCGAGGTCGACCGGATCGCGACCCTCGCAGTGCTCCCACGGGAGTCCGCGATGGTCGTGGTCGGCGACCCTGGTTCCGGACGAAGCAGCGTCCTCGACGCGGTCTCGAACCGCGTTTCCCTCCCCGTCGTCCGGGTCGGTGTCAACGGGAGTGAATCCCGCTGGCCGCTGGCCGGGGTGACCTCCCTGTTCACCGCGCTCGACGACCCCCGAGCGACCGCACACATCGCCCACCTGCTGCAGGCCGGCGGGACCGCGGCCGCCGTGACGGCCGGGCTGGCGGCGGCGCACGACTTCCTCGACGCCGTGCACGCCCTGACCCTCCCGCCGACGCTCGTCCTCATCGACGACCTCGACCGGATGGACACGGAGAGCCAGGAACTCATCGCGTTCCTCGCCGGACGACTCGCGGGCACCGCCCTGCGCGTCGTGGCGACGGTCCGCTCGGTGCCGTCGGACGGTCCGCTCGCGGCCCTGCCGATCCTGCGCATCGAACCGCTGCCGTCGGACGAGGCCCTGGTCCTCGCCCGGGCCATGGCACCGGCCGAGGCGAACGACGGTGTCCTCGCCGTCCTCGCCGAGGAGACCGGTGGCAACCCCGGCGCGCTCCGCGAACAGCTCGCGGTGCTCACCCGGGAGCAGCTCACCGGCGCGGAGCCGATCGTGCTCCCGCTCCGACCCACTCCGACGACCGAGGCCATCGCGGCGCTCGCACTCGGGCCCGCCGCGGGACGCGATCTGGACGTCCTCGCGAAGCTCGCCCTGGTGCCCGTCGCGAAGACCACGGCGTGGGACCGCGACGAGCTGGACGACCTGGTCGGGGCCGGTCTCGCGACCGTCCGCGGGCAGAGCGTCACCGTCCGGCACCCGTTGGTCCGTTCCGCGCTCTACTGGCGGATGCCCGCCCGTGACCGTCGTGCGGCACACGCCGAGCTGGCCACGGCGAGCGCGGAGACCGACCCGCGGTCGGCCGCGTGGCACCGGAGCTTCGTCGACGACGTCCCCGACGTGGTCGCACTGCTCCAGGCCGCACGGTCGTACGTCGTGGACGGCAACGTGCACGCAGCGATCGCGCTGACCGAACGTGCCCTGCACATCGGTGGCGGGACCGAGGACGAGCACGTCGCGCTCCTCGGGGTCGCGGAGGCCATGCTCGGCAAGCGCCTGCTCGGCTTCGCAGCGCGGTACCTCGCGGCGCTCCGTCCGTTCCGGACGACGCCGAACGAGGTCCGCCGGCTCCGGCTGCAGTACTCGGCCGAATACCTCAGCGGTGACGCCGTGCACGCGGACGAGCTGCTCGTCCCCGTCGACGCGACCGACCCGGCCGAGGTGGACGCCGTCGCCGGGCTGATGGCCATGGTGGCGTGCTTCCGTGCCGAGGCGTGGGAGCTCGACCAGGCCAAGGACCTGCTGCACCGGATCGAACCACTCGAGGGGTCGGCGTCCGGGCACACCCTCGAGATCGCGACGACCGCGCGGGAGCTCATCGCCGCCGTGGACGGCGTGCTGCCGCCCGACACCGAGCTGCACGACGGGCTCGCGACGTCGGAGCTCGTGGCGATGTCGGACCCGGCCCTGTTGCTCCTCGCCCACGCGCTGAGCATCGGCGAGCGCTACCGGAGCGCGCGACGGGTGTTCGCACTCGTGCTCGCCCGGGGGCAGGAGACCGCGGCGGTGTGGACCGAGGCGGCCCGCTACCTGACGTCCGAGAACGAGGTGCGCTCCGGCAACTTCCGGCAGGCGCTCCGCGCGATCGACGTGTGGGAGTCCGGTTCGTCCGTCGCCGAGCGGTTGCGTGAGCCCTCCCGGGCGATCGCCGTCGCGTGGCGGCACTTCGCCGAGGGCCGTTCCGCCGAGGCGCTCGACGTCGTGGACCGGTGCCTCGAGCACCGATCGACGAGTCGGCTCTGGGGTGCGACGGCGAAGCTGCACGCGCTCCGCGGCAAGGTCCTGCTGCTCGACGGCCGCCTCGACGAGGCAGCCACCGCACTCGAGGCCGCCGACGCCATCGGCCGGTCGCTCCGGAACCCCGCGGTGCTCCGGCACCTCGGCGACCTGGTCGAGGCGTACGTGCGTCTCGGACGGACCGACGACGCGCGGACGATCACGGCCCGCCTGGCGGCTGACCACCATGCCCGTCCCGGGCGCTGGGGTGCCCTCGTGCTGGCGCGGAGCCTCGCGCTCGTCGCCGACGACACCACCCGCGAGACGGCTCGTCGCCGTGCGCTGGAGCTGTTCCAGCCGCACGACTCGCAGTACGAGCGGGCTCGCACGTTCGCGGCGCTGGCCGCGGTCGGCAACCCGGCGGAGCGTCCGCGCCTCGGTGCGGCGGCCGCAGCGGCGTACGAGGCGGCCGGCCTGCGTCGACCGCTGGTGACGCCGGCGCCGGCTGCGGCGATGCCGCAGTTCGGCACGGGCTCGTCGTCGATCCGGTCCGGCCCCGTGCTCTCGCCGGCGTTCCCGGGGACGCCGCGCAGCGCCCCCGACGCGTCGGCGGTGCTCACGTCGCTGACCGCCGAGGAGCGTGCGGTGGTGCAGAAGGTCACCGAGGGGTACCGCAACCGCGAGATCGCCTCGTCGCTGTTCATGTCGCAGCGCACGGTGGAGCTGCGGCTCACGCAGATCTACCGCAAGGTCGGCGCGCGGTCGCGATCGCACCTGGTCGCGCTCCTCACGTAGGAGACGCACCACAGGACGGACGGGAGGCCCGGTACCAGCTGGTACCGGGCCTCCCGTCCGTCGTCCCTCGCTTGGTGCGAAAGCGCTTGCGGGAGTCCGCACGCGACCGCAGCGCGGTGTGCCCCCGCACGCGGGGAACCGCAAGAGCGTCCGACGGGTGTTGCCGTGTGGTCGGCGGCGGGTGAGGCTTCTCCTGCACCGACCGCCGTGCCCCTCCCCCGGGGGCCAGCCCGCGGTACCCCGTCCGGTACCCGAACCCCTCGGCCCAACGACACCGACGTCCGTCCTCGCCTGATCCGAGGACGGGCGTCGGTTCCCGGGCCGGGAGGCCCCGGACGCGCGGCAGACCCGACGGCGGTCGGTGCCGCACCAGTCCCACCTCCCCGTTCCACCCACCCTCGTTCCCCCGAAGGGACAGCCGATGTGCGGCATCATCGCGGCCCGCGTGTCTGACGACGCGACCCCCTACCTGCTCGACGGACTCGAACGACTCGAGTACCGCGGGTACGACTCCGCCGGCATCGCCGTCCGGACGGCCGTCGGCCGCACCGAGACGATCCGCTCGGTCTCCCGCGTCGGCGACCTGCGCACCCTCGTCGCTGCACGCTCCGGTGACGCGCTCACCGGCGTCGGCATCGGCCACACCCGCTGGGCCACGCACGGTGCCGTGCGCGAGGCGAACGCGCACCCGCACGCCGACTGCACCGGCCGGATCTCGATCGTGCACAACGGCATCGTCGAGAACGCGGACCGGCTGCGCCAGACGCTCGAGGCGCAGGGCCACCGCTTCCGGTCCGACGTCGACTCCGAGGTCATCGCGCACCTGGTCGAGCGGGCGTTGGCGGTCGACCCGGACCTGATGCTCGCGGTGCAGATCGCGACGGCGCAGCTCGAGGGCTCGTGGGCGATCGTGGTCCTGGACGCCCGGGACGGCCGCATGGTCGTGGCGGCGGACCGTTCGCCGCTCGTCGTCGCCCGCTCCGGCCGCGGCGACTTCGTGGCGAGCGACATCGGCGCGATCGCGGAGTGGTGCGAGACGTTCGTGGCGCTGCGCGACGGCGACGTCGTCGAGCTCGGTGAGGCCTGGACCTGGTCGTCCGACGGCATCACGGTTCCCGTGCCGTTCCCCACGCCGTCCCCGTTCGCCGCCGCCGCACTCGACCTCGGCGACCACACCGACCACATGGCGAAGGAGATCGACGAGCAGGCCGACGTCGTCGCGACGATCCTGGACCGGGTGACCCGCCGCACCGCCGACGGCAGCATGTGGGTGGGCCTCGGCCTGGCCGGCTTCCACCGGCTGGCGATCGTCGCCTGCGGCACGTCGCTGAACGCGGGCCAGGTGATCGCGACCGCACTGCGCGGGATCGGTGGTGTGCCGACCGACATCGTCGTCGCGAGCGAGGCCGACCAGGCCGTCCTCGGTCCGGGCACCCTGGTCGTCGCGATCAGCCAGTCCGGAGAGACCGCTGACGTGCTCCGCGCCCTGGACCGGTTCGAGGACCGCCACCCGGTGCTCGCGCTGACGAACAACATGCACTCCTCGCTCGCCCGACGGGCCGACGCCGTGCTCGACTGCCACGCCGGCCCGGAGATCGGGGTCGCCGCCACGAAGACGTTCACGGCGCAGGTCGTCGTCGGCGTCGCGGCGATGATCTCCGCGATGGTGGCCTCCGGCCGTATCGAACCGTCGCGCGCGCAGGTGCTCGTCGACGAGCTGCTCGACCTGCCGGCACGGATCGAGCACGCCGCGCGGGTGTCCGCCGAGCGGATGCCGCTGCTGGTGTCGAGCGTCAAGGAGGCGACGGGCTTCCTGTTCCTCGGCCGCGGTGCCGGACTACCGTACGCCGCCGAGGGCGCCCTGAAGCTCAAGGAGCTCAGCTACCGCTGGGCCGAGGCGTACCCCGCCGGCGAACTCAAGCACGGGCCGCTCGCGCTGGTGGACGACGGCACCCCGGTGGTCGTCATCGACCACGGTGAGCCGAAGATCCAGTCGGCGATCGCCGAGGTCCGGGCCCGCGGTGGCTTCGTCATCACGATCGGCGGCGAGTCGGCGGACATCCCCGCGCTCGGCCGCCGTGGCACCGGTGACCTGGCCTGGGGTGCGATGACCGCGCCGTGGGGTCCGCTCGAGGCCGTCGTGCCGCTGCAGATGCTCGCGCGGGAACTGGCTCTGCAGCTCGGGTGCGACGTCGACAAACCCCGGAACCTCGCGAAGTCGGTGACGGTCGAATAGCCGGGCGCCGACGCGTGAACCGCCTGACGGTGTTCCTCGCCGTCCTCACCGCCCTGGCGATCACCGGCACCGTGGTCCTGGTCACGGTGGTGCTGACGACGCCCGTGCTCCCCTGACGCCGATCCCGCAGGGTCTTCCTGGGCGGGGCTGCGATGCTGGTCACTTGACCACCGCAGCCCCGCCCCTCGTCTTCGTCGCGCTCCTCGTCGGCGCCGTCCTGCCGTTCGTGCCGTTCGTCGGCCGGGTGGCCCGCATCGCCGCGACCATCGCGCACGAGGTCGGGCACGCGATCGTCGTCGTGCCGTTCGGCGGGCGGATCCAGCGGATCGAGCTGCACCCGGACGGGTCCGGCGAGGCCTGGGTCCAGCTCGGCCGGGTGCCCGGCGGCATCCGGTGGCTCGTCCGGATCCTGAACCTGTACGCCGGGTACAGCGCACCCCTGTGGGCGGGGGTGCTCCTGGTGACCGGGGTGCTGCACGGCTCCCGCTGGCTGCCCGTGGTGGTGCTCGCGGTCATCGGGCTCGTCGCGCTGGCGTTCGTCCGGAACTGGTTCGGCCTGCTCGTCGTGCTCGGCTTCGACGCGCTCGCCCTGTGGGTGGCCGTCCGCCCGTCCGAGACGACCGTCCTGGTGGTCGCCGCCGTCGGGGCCTTCTTCGTCGTCGACGGCCTGCGCTCGGTGGTGCAGGTCGGCCGCTGGCTGGTCACCGGCGCACGGGTGCAGACCGACTTCCACATCGCCGCGGCCGAGATGCGGGTGCCGGCGTCCCTGTGGTTCGTGCTGTTCGTCGCCGTGAACGCCGTCGCGGTGTGGCTGGCGCGCGAGCCGCTGCTCCAGGTCTGGGACACCGTCGTCGCCGGGGTCCGCGCGCTCGTCTGAGGCTGCGCTCGCGTAACCGGGGGCCGCAATCGCCTGTCCGCGCCGAGTGGCTGCGAGGCTACCGCCAGACGACCCCCGGAGGTGTCCCATGGCGACCGACCACGGCTTCGCGACCGAGCAGGTACACGGCGGCTTCGTGCCCGACGCCGGGCACGGCGCCCGGGTCCCCGCGATCCACATGTCCTCCGGGTTCCTGTTCGACGACTTCGACCAGGCCCGTGACCGCTTCGCCGACACCGACGACGGCTACACCTACACGCGCCTCGGCAACCCCACGAACGCCGACGTCGAGCGTCGCGTGGCGCTGCTCGAACGCGGTGTCCAGGCGATCCTGGTCGGCAGCGGTCAGGCGGCGGCGACCGTGGCGTTCCTCGGCCTGCTGCAGGCCGGCGACCACGTCGTCAGCGCCCGGAGCATCTACGAGGGCACGCGCGGCCTGCTGCTGCAGAACCTCGGCCGGCTCGGCATCGAGGTCGACTTCGTCACCGACGCCCGCGACCTCGACGCCTGGGCCGCCGCGGTCCGGCCGAACACGAAGGCGTTCTTCGCCGAGACGATCCCGAACCCGAAGAACGACGTCCTCGACATCACCGGCGTCGCCGAGACCGCACACCGCGCCGGCGTCCCGCTGATCGTCGACAACACCCTCGCCACGCCGTACCTGGTGCGCCCGGTCGAGCACGGCGCGGACATCGTCGTGCACTCGGCGTCGAAGTTCCTGTCCGGCCACGGAGCCGGACTCGGCGGCGTGGTCGTGGACGGCGGCCGGTTCGACTGGACCGCCGCCCCCGAGCGCTGGACGCACCTGACCAGCCCCGAGCGGTCCCTCGGCGGCGAGAGCTACGCCGAGCGGTACGGCAACCGGGCGTTCGCCGTGTTCGCCCGCGACGTCGTCGCCGCACGCATCGGCCCGGCGCCGTCCCCGTTCAACGCGTTCCTGCTCCGCCAGGGCATCGAGACGCTGTCGCTGCGCGTGGAACGCCACTGCGCGAACGCGCTGGCCGTCGCGTCCTGGCTGGACCAGCAGCCGGAGGTGACGAGCGTCGACCACGCAGGCCTGGCCTCCAGCCCGTTCCACGACCTCGCCCAGCGCTACCTGCCCCGCGGAGCCGGGTCCGTCTTCGCCTTCACGCTCGCCGGTGGCGAAGCCGCCGCGCGGGCGTTCATCGACGCCGTGCAGCTGTTCAGCCGGATGACCCACCTGGGCGACGTGCGCTCGCTGATCCTGCACCCGGCCACCACCACGCACGCCGGCCGCACGCCGGAGGAGCGCGCCGAGCAGGGCATCAGCGACGGCCTGATCCGCCTGTCGGTCGGCATCGAGGACGTCGCGGACCTGCTCCGCGACCTGGAACGCGGGTTCGCCGCGGTGCGGTCCGCAGACGCCGCCGCCGGCCTGGAGGCACGTGGAGCGTCGGACGCGCAGCGCACGGCAGCCGGTGGGCCGGCCCTCGACCGGCAGGAGCGCTGAATGGCCGAGCTGCAGCACTTCGGGTACTTCTTCTCGCGCGGCTTCGGCCCGCAGGCCTGGGGACGGTCCGACTGGGACTGGGGCCACGACTGGACGAAGCCCGACCTGTACCAGCAGTCCGTCCGGACGCTCGAGCAGGCCGGCATGGACCTGGTCATCGCCGAGGACGCCGTCTCGCTCGGCTCCCCCGCGACCCTCGACCTGCGCATCCGGCAGGCGTACGGCGGCCCGAAGCACGACCCGCTGCTGCTCGCCCCGTACCTGTTCGCCGCCACCTCGCACATCGGCATCGCGCCGACCGTCAACGCCGGCATCACCCCGCCGTACCTGGCGGCACGGCAGTTCGCGACCCTGGCGCACCTGTCCTCGGACCGGCTCGGCATCAACGTCGTCACCGACGTCGGCAGCGCACGCCACGCCGGCCTGCCGCCGCTGCCGCACGACCAGGCGTACGACCGCGCCGAGGAGTGGATCACCCTGCTCCGCCGGCTCTGGCACTCGTGGGGCGACGCGTACGTCGGCGCGCCGGACTCGTGGCACTTCGCGGACGGCGACGCGCTCGACGCGTTCCATCACGAGGGCGCCCACTTCACCGCCGACGGTCCGCTCAACGCCCTGCCGCTGGCGTCGGACCCCGTCGTCGTCTCCCCCGGGGGCTCGGGCCGAGGGCTCGCGTTCGCCGGCACACACTCGGACGTGCAGCTCGCGCTCGCGCCGCTGTCCGCCGCCGCGGTGACGGACTACCGGTCCCGGGTGATCGCGGCAGCCGAGGCGGCAGGGCGGTCCACCACGGACCTGCGGATCCTGTTCGTCCTCAAGCCCGTGATCGTGTCCTCACCGGAGGAGGCCGACCGCATCGTCGCGGCGTCCGAGCACCCCACCGACGATGCCCTGCGAGCGGCGGCGATCGCGTGGTCGAGTGACTCGGAGACCGACCTGCTCGCGCTCGACCTGGACGCCCCGGTGCCCGAGGGGACCTTCGGTGAGCACGTCTCGGCCGGCACGATCCGCGGGCTGCTCGGGGACACCCCGGACGCACCGCTGCGGGAGCTGCTCGCCCGCAAGGCACGGCAGGGGCGGATCGCGTCACGCTCGGGGTTCGTGGGGACCGCCGACGAGTTCGCGGACTTCATCGAGGAGCTCGGCAGCGACGCCGACAACGACGGGATCATCTTCTCGGGCGACCTGCACCCGGCGCAGATCCACCGGATGCTCGGCGACCTGGTGCCCGTGCTCCGGCGCCGTGGACTCCTGCGACGGGAGTACGGCGCCGGAGGGATCCGGGCGAACCTGTTCGACTTCTAGCGGGAGCGGCCGCGAGCTACTTCTTCTTCTTGGACTTCTTCTTCGCGTCGTCGTCCTTCTTCGACTTCTTCTTGTCGTCGTCCTTCTTGGACTTCTTCTTCTTGTCGTCGTCCTTCTTCGACTTCTTCTTGTCGTCGTCCTTCTTGGACTTCTTCTTCTCGTCGTCCTTCTTCGACTTCGCCTTGCTCGCACCCGTCGGAAGTGGCAGGACGGCCGACACGGCCTCCGGCTCCGCCTGCGAGGCGTCGGCGTCGTCGGATGCAGCCTCGGTCTCCGGCGACTCCACCCCGTCGATCGGCTCGACGACCACGGCCGACCCGGTGTCCAGCTCGACGTCGACCGCGTGCTCCTCGAGCACCGGTGCCAGGGCGTCGGCGACCCGCTCGACCGTCAGGACCGCGTCCGCCTCGGCGAGCCGGAGCAGGGCCTGCGCGGTCCGCACCCGGGTGGTCGCCTTGCGCGCGAGGACGTCCGACCGTGCACCCTCGAGGAACGTGCGCAGGGCGCGTTCCACGGCGGAGCGTCCGCGCGGGGCGGCGCGGTCGAGTCGATCGAGTTCCCCGGCGACCCCGGAGACGTCGTCGGCGACGTGCTCGTGGCGGACCGACTCGATGAGCGCGGCGATGGCGGCGGCGGCACGTTCGACCCCGGCGGAGCGCTGGTCGAGCACGACGAGCATCTCGACCACCGAGCCGTAGGTGACGGTCTCGAGGCGGACCGGCTCCGCGCCGCGGCCGCGAACGACCAGGCGGGTGTCGGGGTTCGGCAGCCATGCGGCGAGGGCGGCGACCGTGGCGACGGAGCCCACGATCCGCTCGTACTCGCTGAGCACCACTCGTTCCTGCTCCCGCAGACGGACACGGATCGCGATCTCCTGCACCACGTGCTGACCTCTCGTTCGGGTTCGACGCGAGCGTGTTCTGCGCGCCTGCTCCGGAGCGTAGTCCTCGGACGTGGCGGAACAGCGAACGCCCCGGCACTGTCCAGGGGACGGTGCCGGGGCGTTCAGGTGGCGCAGCGTGACAGCGGTTCGTCGTTCGGCGAATGGTGGAGATGGGGGGAATCGAACCCCCGTCCATCGCTGCAATTCGACGTCTTCTACGGGCGTATCCGGATAGTTCGTTCTGCTCGGCCCCGTCCTTTGCTACCGGCTTCTAGGACGACGGGCCCAGTCTCAGTGCAAGTCCCGCACGGCCCTGAGGCGCAACCGTGCAGCAAGTCCTCTGGATGACGTCGGGATCAGGTTAGAAGACGGTCACCTGGCCGACGGACTTCATGTGCTGGGCTGCTTACGCAGCGAGAGCGAAGTCAGTGCGCTTGGAATTGGCACTTGTTGTTTTCCACGGATCGTTTACGAGATAACCGTGGGTCCTCGGCCCGCTTCCCGTCGGCACACAGGCAATGTCGAAACCGATCATCCCCATGCGGGCCGGACGTGCGAGCCGCTGTCACGCTGTTGAGTTGCCAATGCCCCTGTCGGAGCAGTCCCTCAGTCTAGCCGAGGAGATGCGTCAGCGCTACTCGCCGACGCGGTTCCGGGTGCGCATGGCCCGCTCGGCCTCACGCTTGTCGGTCTTCTCGCGCAGCGCCTGGCGCTTGTCGAACTCGCGCTTGCCCTTCGCGACGGCGATCTCGATCTTGGCCCGACCGTCGTGGAAGTAGATCTGCAGCGGCACGAGGGTGTACCCGCCCTGAGCCGTCTTGTGCGAGATCTTCACGATCTGCTGCTTGTGCAGGAGCAGCTTGCGCTTCCGTCGGGGCGAGTGGTTGTTCCACGTGCCCTCGGTGTACTCCGGGATGTGCACGGCGTCGATCCACGCTTCGCCACCGTCGATGTAGGCGTACCCGTCGACCAGGGACGCCCGCCCCATCCGCAGGGACTTCACCTCAGTGCCGGACAGGACCATGCCCGCTTCGTACGTGTCCTCGATGAGGTAGTCGTGCCGGGCGCGACGGTTCGTTGCGACGATCTTCTCCCCGCGTTCCTTCGCCATGACGACTCCTCTCGATGGTGACCGGTGCAGTGCGCTGCGTGGGTGGTTCGGCGCAGCCCTACAGACTACTCAACACGAAGCGGGCGGCGCACCTTCCCGGCGCGCCGCCCGCTCGCGGATGCTGTGCTGTGTCAGACCTTCAGGTACCGGCGGATGGCGATCGACGCCGACGCCGCGGCGAGGAGCACCCCGATCACGATCACCGCGGGGACCACGATGGCCGCGTCGCCCATGCCGATGAACGCCGTGCCGGTGAAGCGCTCCGCCAGGAAGTTCCGGACGAAGAACCAGACCACGGCGGTGATCGCGCCACCGGCCAGGACGGCTCCGATGGCGGCGGCGATCACCCCCTCGAGCACGAACGGTGTCTGGATGAACCGGTTCGACGCACCGACGAGCCGCATGATGCCGAGCTCTCGCCGTCGACTGAACGCCGACAGGCGGATCGTCGTCGCGATGAGCAGCACCGCCGCCACGAGCATGAGCGCCGCGATGCCGATCGCCGTGTACGACGAGGCGTTGAGCAGGTTGAAGATCGGCTGCAGGTACCCGCGTTGGTCGACGACGCTCTGCACGCCGGCGACCTTCGACAGGCTCTCGACCAGGACGTCGGCCTGCGAGGGGTTCTTCAGGTTCACCCAGAAGGTCTCGTTCAGGTACTCCGGCTTGACGAACTCCGTCGCGGCCGAGTCCTTGAACTGCTCCTTGAACCGGGTGAAGGCCTGGTCCTGGTTCTCGTAGTAGGTCTTCTCGATGTACGGCTTGAGCGTCGACGAGTCGAGCTGCGCCTGGACCTGTTCGCGCTGGTCCGCGGTGGCCTTGGCGCCGGTGCAGTTGCCCGTGGTGTCGGTGTCGGTGCACAGGTAGACGGCGACCTGCGCCCGGTCGTACCAGTACCCCTTCATCTGGTTGATCTGCATCTGGAGCAGGATCGCCGTACCGACGAACGTCAGGGAGATGAAGGTCACGAGGACGACGGAGACGACCATCGACGCATTGCGCCGCAGGCCCGAGCCGACCTCGGACATGACGAGCCCGAGCCTCATCGGATGAGCCCCGGGATCGTCTGGATGCCGGTGGTGTTGGACACGGTGCCTCGCTGGATCGGGACGGCCTGGGTCTGGTAGCCGCCGGACTGCTCGTCGCGCAGGACGGTGCCGTTCGAGAGCTCGATGACCCGCCGCTGCATCTGGTTCACGATGCTGGCGTCGTGCGTCGCCATCAGCACGGTGGTGCCTCCCTGGTTGATGCGTTCGAGGAGCGCCATGATGCCGGCGGACGTGGTGGGGTCCAGGTTCCCGGTGGGCTCGTCGGCCAGCAGGATCGCCGGCTTGTTCACGACGGCGCGGGCGATGGCCACACGCTGCTGCTCACCACCGGAGAGCTCGTGCGGCATGCGGGTGGCCTTGCCGGCGAGCCCGACGAGCTTCAGCACGTCGGTCACGGCCTCGCTGATGAAGCCCTTGCTCTTGCCGATGACCTGCAGCGAGAACGCCACGTTGTCGAACACGTTCTTGTTCGGCAGCAAACGGAAGTCCTGGAAGACCACGCCGAGGTTGCGGCGGAAGTACGGAACCTTCCGCGATGCCAGGGACCCGAGGCGCTGCCCGAGCACGTGGATCTGCCCGCTGGTGGGCTTCTCCTCCTTGAGCACGAGGCGCAGGAAGCTGGACTTGCCGGAACCGGACGCGCCCACGAGGAACACGAACTCGCCCTTGAGGATCTCGAGGGTGAGGTTGTCGAGCGCCGGACTCGGGTTGCCCGAGTAGACCTTGGTGACCTGGTCGAATTTGATCATGACCGGATCAGGGTAGGTCGCCGCGCTTGGAAAGCAAGCGAGGCGCGCGGCTCACGAACCCCTACTCGGCGGCGGATTGCTTGCGCCAGCGGATGCCCGCGTTGATGAAGCCGTCCAGATCGCCGTCGAACACGGCTGAGGGGTTGTTCACCTCGTGCTCCGTCCGGAGGTCCTTGACCATCTGGTAGGGCGCCAGGACGTAGGAGCGGATCTGGTCGCCCCAGCTCGCCGTGATGTTGCCGGCGAGTTCCTTCTTCTTCGCGTTCTCCTCTTCCTTCTTCAAGAGGAGCAGGCGCGACTGCAGCACGCGCATGGCGGCAGCACGGTTCTGGATCTGCGACTTCTCGTTCTGCATCGAGACGACGGTGCCGGTCGGGATGTGCGTCAGGCGCACCGCGGAGTCGGTCGTGTTGACGGACTGCCCGCCGGGGCCCGACGAGCGGAACACGTCGACGCGGATGTCGTTCTCGGGGATGTCGATGACGGCGGTCTCCGGCATGAGCGGGATGACCTCGACCGCGGCGAAGGACGTCTGGCGCTTGCCGGCGGCACCGAACGGCGACATCCGCACCAGGCGGTGGGTGCCGGCCTCGACCGACAACGTGCCGAACGCGTGCGGGGCGTCGATCTCGAACGTCGCGGACTTGATGCCCGCTTCTTCGGCGTACGAGGTGTCCATCACGGTGGTCTTGAAGTTGTGCTGCTCGGCGTACCGGAGGTACATGCGGAGGAGCATCTCGGCGAAGTCCGCCGCGTCGACACCGCCCGCACCGGCGCGGATCGTGATGACCGCCGGACGGTCGTCGTACTCACCGTCGAGGAGCGTCTGCACCTCGAAGTCGCCGATCATCTTCTGGATCGCCTTGAGCTCGGCGAGGGCTTCGTCGGCGGATTCCTGGTCGTCGCCCTCGTTCGCCATCTCGACCAGCACCTCGAGGTCGTCGATGCGCTGCTCGGTGTCGGTGATCTTCTTCAGCTCCGACTGGCGGTGCGAGAGCGCGCTCGTCACCTGCTGCGCGTGGTCGACGTCGTCCCAGAGGTCCTGGGCCCCGGCCTGCTCGCTGAGGTCGGCGATCTCACGCTGCAGGCGGTCGACGTCGACCACCGAGCGGATGTTGCCGAAGGTCTCGCGAAGGGCGGAGAGCTGCTCGGTGAAGTCCAGTTCGACCATGGTCATCGATCCTACCGGCGCGAGTCCGACTCGGCCGACCGGGGTCAGTAGTCGATGTGCTCCGTCCGTGCCGACGACAGGGCACGAGTGGCTGCCTCGGCGATGGCCTGGGCCCTGAGCCCGTCCTCCAGGGAGACCGGCGGCTCGGATCCGGACTCGAGCGACGCGACGAAGGCGGCGAGCGTCGCGGCGTAGGTGGGCTGCACGCGCTCGAACCAGCCGTCGTGGAGTCCGTCCGCGACGATCTGCCCGTCGGTGTAGCGAGCGACGTTCCCGCGGTGGTTCCGCCGCGACTCGACGAGTCCGGACGACCCCATGACCTCGATGCGCTCGTCGTAGCCGTAGCCGGTGCGCCGCACGCTGTCGATCTGCACGAGCGCGCCGGAGGGCATCGTGAGGGTCGTGACCGAAGTGTCCACGTCGCCGAACTCGCGGATGGCCGGGTCGACGAGCGCCGCACCCGCGACCGCGACCGTCACCGGGTCCTCGCCGGTGATCCACTGCACGAGGTCGAAGAAGTGCACGGTCTGGTCGCGGAGCTGGCCGCCGGAGACCCGCAGGTAGTCGAGTGGCGGCAGGGACGGGCCGCGGGAGCTGAGCTGGACGAGTTCGACCGCACCGATCTCCCCCGCGGCGACGATGCGTTGCAACTCGGCGTGGTCGCGATCCCACCGCCGGTTGAAGTCGAGCATCGCCGGCACGCCGCTGGCACGCACGTGCTCCACCACCGCGACCGCGTCGGCGTACCCGGCAGCGATGGGTTTCTCGCAGAGCACGGCGATCCCGGCGTCGGCGGCAGCGCGCAGGTGCTGCGCGTGCGTGTCGGTGGAGGAAGCGACGAAGACCGCGTCGACCTGCGCCGCGTCGAACGCCTCGTCCTGGGTGAGCGCCCACGTGCCGTGCCGTGCCGCCAGCGATGCAGCGCGGTCACGGTCGACGTCGTGGATCCCCACGAAGTCGACGTCGGGGTGCGCTGCGAGGGACGCGGCATGCACGGCACCGATGAACCCGGCACCGACGAGTGCGAAGCGTTGCGTCATGATCAGCCCACCAGGATTGCGGTCAGGTCGTGCATGGTGCGTGCGACGACGGCGGGATCCTGTTCGTTCGCCCGGTCGGAGAACATCTCGGTGACCCACCATCCGTCGTACCCGGTCGCCTTGATCGCGTCGACCCACTGCTGCAGCGGGATCGCACCGCCCCCGATGACGACGTTCCGGTGGACGGCCTGGTCGGGAACCGTCCGCTCGCGGTCCAGGTCGAACCCGTCCGACAGGTGGACGGCCTTGATGACCGACGCGGGCAGCGCTCGGACCTCGGCCAGCGTGTCCCCGGTCGTCCAGAAGTGCCAGGTGTCGAGTGCGATCCCCACGTTGTCGCGCCCGGCCTCCTCGATGATGTCCAGCGCGTGCCGGCATCGGTTGAGGTGCGCCCAGGCGAGGGGCTCCAGGTAGACCTCGAGCCCGTGATCCGCGGCGATGTCCGCCGCCAGACGGACGTTCGCACCGGTGATGCGGACCGCTGCGTCCTCGTCGAGTCCGAGCGTCGCCCGGTACCGGGTGTCGTCATCGGCCAGTCGGCCAGCGCGGTGGTCACGGACGACCGCGGAATCGACCGGCCCGGTGCACAGCTGCACGATGGGCGCACCGACGGCGGTCGCCACACCGCACATGCGCTCGACCTCCGCGACGAAGTCGTCGCGACCGGCACCTTGACGCTCGATGTCGAGCACGGCACCGAGCCCTGTCACTTCGAGACCCTCGAGCAGCGGCGGCAGTGTCTGGACGTCGTACCCGGCGTCGAGGTACCGGTAGAGCTTCGGGCTCTGCAGCTCGATGCCGCCGTAGCCGGCCTCCTTCGCGAGGCGGACGTCCTGGACGACGTTGCCGTGGAACGTCGTCGTGACGTTCATGGAGATCTTCGGGGGCATCTGCGCTCGCTTCGTTGGACAGCACTGGAACAGTCTGGACCGGTCCAGAATAGGACTAGCCTGCTCTCATGTCGAGACCGAACCACGCTCCGACCATCCGGGACGTCGCCGAGCGCGCCGGGGTCTCGAAGTCGCTGGTCTCGCTCGCGCTCCGCGGCGACCCAGGAGTCAGCGACGCCCGTCGGGCGGCCGTCGAACGAGCAGTCGACGAACTCGGCTACCGACCGAACCGCGCAGCCAGGAGCCTCGGCGAGCAGCGGACGGGCACGGTCGGAGTGCTCCTGAACGACCTGCGGAACCCTTGGTTCGTCGACCTGCTCGCCGGCCTCACCGCGACACTCGACACCGTCGGACTGGCACCCATCCTGGTCGACTCGGCGACCACACGGCGCGTGGGCGGTTCGCCCGTCGACATGCTCCTGCGACAACAGGTGGACGGCATCGTCGTGGTCGGCACCACAGAGGACGACGCCGCCCTCCGTCGGGCGGTCCAGGAGGTGCCGGTGGTCCTCGCTGGGACGTACGAGCCTGACGACCTGCACGCCGACGTGGTCGTGAACGACGACCATGCCGGCGCATCGATCGCGACCGAGCACCTCCTCGCGCTCGGACACACCCGGATCGGTCACCTCGTCGGCCCGGGGCGCGTCGGAGAGCTCCGCGAGCAGGGTTTCCGCGCGACCATGACCCGCCACGGTGCCGACGCCGTCGTGGTGCCGGCCGGCATGAGCGAGGAGAGCGGGTACGCGGCGGCCCGACGAGTCCTGGGCACGGCCGACCGTCCGACCGCGCTCGTGGCCTACAACGACCTCGTCGCCATCGGCGCGTTGTCCGCCGCCGACGACCTCGGCCTCGTCGTCCCGGACGACGTGTCACTCGTCGGGTACGACGACACCTACCTCGGCAGCATCCGGCACATCTCGCTCACCACGGTCGACAACGGGACGTTCGCGATCGGGGCCCAGGCGGCACGGTGGCTCGGTGAACGCGTGCAGGGGCGAGACCCGGAGCCGCGCGTGCACCGAGTGCCGGTGTCACTCGTGGTGCGGCGCACCACGAGCGGTCCGAGACCGACGGACGGCGACCGCTGACGACGGCGTCGCCGACGGTCCGGGGTCCCAGCGCGCCCGCCTGCCCGGCGCGCACCCGGAAGGCCGACCTGGAGGCCCGGCGCAGGTCCGTCCCGCTGGTCACGGGGACGTCGACAGCGGCACCAGGACCGGATCGACCGGGCATCCACTGAGCGCGGGTTCGCGTGAGACGGCGACACGTGTTCCTCGGGGATCACCGCCCGCCCCTCGCTACCCGGGCCTCCGGTGCGACCTGGCGATCGCGTACCGCCGCAGCCGCACGCCCCCGCGGCGCTCGGTCGACAGCAGGACGGCGTCGTAGTGCTCCAACACCCCGATGGAGCCGTCGTTGTCATCGCGGCAGACGGCGATCACCGGGTCGATCCCGACGCGCGAGGCGTGCGCGAGCACCTGGCCCAGCGCCCAGGTCGCCACGCCTCGGCCCCTCGCCGACGGACGGATCCCGTACCCGACGTGGCCGAACCGCTGCACTCCGGCGGCGTCTCCCGGTGCCCGGAGTGCGATCCCGCCCAGGACGCGTCCGTCCTCGACGATCCACCAGAGCGCCCCGGGTCTGGCGTGCAGTCGGCCGACCCAGGTGCGGAACCCGTCCTCGTCACCGACGGCGTCGTGGGTGGTGATCCCGAACCCGTCCTCGTGCGCGCCCGGCCCCCACTCGGCATGCGCTTCAGCCCACGCCTCGTACAACGCCGTCTGCGGTCTCACCAACTCGAGCATGTCCAAGTATCACAAGGGAGCGGGTCGGTGGCGATCCCCTTGTGCGGATCAAACGGCAGTCGCTTCCGGAGTCGCGCGCCAGACCCGCACCGACCGTGACCCGTAGAGTCGAGAGACTCTCGACGTCAGGACCAGAACGATGACCAGCCCCGCAACCGACCCGGCCGGAGCCGAGCGGTGGGCAGCCGCCGCCAGGCTCGCCGACGGCCAGAGCGACGACGGGCTCCGCCGCCGCCGGACCCGCGTGTTCGTGTGGGTGGGGGCACTCGTCCTGGTCTCGTGGGCCGTCGGGGTCGTCCTGGCACTGGTGCTGGCGCCGGCCACCGGGAGCAGCCACGCGAGTGGCGACGGTGGCGTGCAGCTGCTCGTCCAGCTCCTGCTGTTGCTGCTCGGGCTGGTCGTCGGCATCGTCGGTTTCGTGTGGGCCTTCCGCTCCGGTCACTACGTCACTCGCTGGCGATCGGTGAGCAGCCCGCTCTCCCGCGCGGAGCAGCGGTCGGTGCGGCGTCAGATCGCCGGCAAGGAGCCGATCGACGACGAGCACGCGGACATCGTCGTCGCAGTCGCCGTGCAGAACCGTCGAGCCACGCTCGGGATCCTGCCGATCTTCGGCGCCGTGATGCTGTTCGCCGCCTCGACAGCGGTGAGCACGGACAGTCTGCCCATCAAGCTGATCGAGCTCGTCGCGTCGTTCACGGTGGTGCTCGGGCTCGTGCAACTGGCCGTGCAGTACCGACGAGCCGGGCGGTTCCTCTCGGAGCACGCCCTCAGCTGACGCCGTCCGGCTGGCCGCCCGGAACGCTCGACCGTCGGCGGCGTCGACTCCTCAGGACCAGCACGAGAGCGGCGAACGACGCGGTGCTCCCGAGGAAGACCCCCGCTCCGACCCACGTCGTGACGGATGTGCCGTGTCCGAACAGCGCGTTGATGAGCATGCCGAGTCCGACGGCCACGCCCGTGAGCAGTACCGCGCACGTCGGCTCGAGCCACGGAGGTGACCGGAGCGACCGTCGGTCGACCGGGAGGCCGCGGTCCTGTCGAGCGCGCGCAGCTCGCTCGCGGTCCTGGATCGCGATCCCGATCGTCGGCCCCCAGAACGCCACCGTGGCCTGGCTGCCGTCGGGATCGACCAGGATCAGGATCGCCATCGTCGCCACCACGCCGCCGAGGTACCACCAGGGGAAGACCCGACGGATCGGGACGGCCCAGCGGCTGTCCCGCCGGGTGCCGTTCCGAGGGTGGTGCTCACCGCCGCTCGTGGCCACGGTCAGCGCTCCCACCGCAGGTCGGCGCTGCCCTGCGGTTTCGGAGTGGTCACGAGCTCAGTCATCACGGCCTCGCGAGTCGTCCCGATGCACTCGGCGACGAGGAGGTCGTACTCGTGAACGGCGGTGCAGGTGGCGCCGGGGTCACGGTGCCGGACGGAGATCGGCGGAACGGATTCGCCATCAGGGGCCGCCCTCGACGTCGTGCGTGGTGGCCGTCCCCCCGGGTGTGCGGCGTTCGAAGTTCCGGGATGCACGCCGTCACGGTCGTCCCTTGCGGAACGGAAACCGGAACGACCGTCGCCGAGCCGCTACGGGCCGAAGCCCCTGCGCCAAGCGCGTCAGCTCCACACGCAGGTCCGCATCAACGGTCGGCACCCCGACACCCGGGTGCCGAGGGAACGGGTTGCCCTCGATCCCGAGGACGGTCAGTGCGGCGTGGGCGTGCCCGGACGCCGACTCCGGGTCTCCGAGCCGGCTCGCAACGCGGGCCCGAGCTGTCAGGTACCGGACGACGCGGTCTCGGAAGAACGCCGTCCTCCGGATCGAGGCCTCGGCGCCGGCGAGCAGTGCGTCCGCCTCGGCGAGCGACGAGGGATCGCCGAGCTGCAGGAGCACCTCGGCCAGGAGGACCTCCGTCATGCCGGAGGTGAACGAGTCGGAGCCGCACTCGGCGATGCGCCGGAGGACCCTCCAGTACTCGTCAGCGGCGTCACGCAGACGTCCCGACAACGCCAGTGACATCGCGAGCACCTCCCCGCCGTCGTTCACGCGCGCCTGCGACCCGCCGACGGCCTCGATCTCCGCCATGAACCGGACGAGCAGCCCCCGACCGACCTCGCGGACGCCCTCGTCTGCGTCGCCCTGCAGGGCGAGGGTCACCCCCTGGATGCGGATGTACTCGAGCCTGGACGATCTCGCACGTGCGAGCTTCGCTTCGAACGCCCCAGCGATCTCGTCGTTCCACTCGGTCGAGCGGTACCAGTTGTCGTCCCGCGGCGGTCGGACGCGCGCTGGACGACGCACGTCCTCTGCGTCGTGTACGTCCTCCGGCCCCGGCACCACGAGCAGCAGTATGCCCTGGAAGAGGACCGGCGTCAGCGTCGCAGCCGAGATCGCCGGTGTCCCACCCAGGTGCAAGCCGAATCGACTGCGCCGGAGTCAACCACTACCGCCCGAGCAGCGGCTCCCTCGATGCCATCCCCGCGGCACTGGCCCGTGCGACGGCGTCCGGCAGCGCCGCCAGGAACGCGTCGACGTCGGCATCGGTCGTGGTGTGGCCGAGCGTGACCCGGAGCGCACCGCGAGCGTCCTGCTCCGACAACCCCATCGCGAGCAGCACGTGCGACGCCTCGGGCACCCCGGCCTGGCACGCCGACCCGGTCGAGACCGCGACCCCGGCGGCGTCGAGCAGGAACAGGAGCGAGTCGCCCTCGCACCCGGGGAACGTGAAGTGCGCGTTGCCCGGCAGCCGGTCGACGGGGTCCCCCATCAGCACCGCCGACGGCACGGCCGCACGCACCCCGGCGATCAGCCGGTCCCGCAGGGCGACGAGCGACGGGTGCGGCATCGGCTCGGCGACGACCGCGCCGGCCGCCACGCCGAAGGCCGCAGCCGCCGGGGCGTCCTGCGTGCCGCTGCGCACCTGCCGCTGCTGCCCACCACCGTGGATGAGAGGCTCGACGGTGGCCTTCCGTCCGAGCACGAGCGCACCGATGCCGACGGGCCCGCCGACCTTGTGCGCGGAGACGCTGAGGGCGTCGAGGCCGGACCCGGCGAACGACACCGGCACCTGCCCGTAGGCGGCGACCGCGTCGCTGTGCACGGGCACGCCGGGGGCGTGCGCGAGCTCGACGATCCGCGACACGGGCTGGATGGTGCCCACCTCGTTGTTCGCCCACAGGAACGTGACCAGGGCGACGTCCGAGGCGTCGGCGAGCCGCGCCTCCAGTCCGGCGAGGTCGACGCGACCCTGCGCGTCCAACGGGACCACGTCGATGACGGCGCCCTCGTGGGTCTCCAGCCAGGTCAGGGTGTCGACGGTGGCGTGGTGCTCGCCACCCGGGACGACGATGCGGGGCCGCTGGCGGTCGCGCTGGCGAGCCCAGAACAGGCCCTTCACGGCGAGGTTGATGCTCTCGGTGCCGCCGGAGGTGAACACGACCTCCACCGGGTCGGCGTCGAGCGACCGGGCGACGGCGGCGCGGCCGTCCTCGAGCAGCATCTTGGCGCGCTGACCGGCGCTGTGGATGGACGACGGGTTGCCGACCGTGCCCAGGGCATCGGTGAAGGCGGCGAGCGCCTCCGGCAGGATCGGCGTCGTCGCGGCGTGGTCGAGGTAGACCGACAAATGCACCCCCTGGATCGAGCAGTGTCCAGGATACGCGCCGGTCCTCGTACCCTTGTCGCGTGCACGAGACAGCGATCGACCTCACGCCGGGGTTCTCCCTGGGCGGGACCGTCCCCCGGTTCACCCTGCGGTCCGCGACGGCGACGGACGTCGTCCTGGTCGTGGCGAGCGCGGGAAGCGCCGACGGGGCCGACGGGGAAGACCGCTCCGACGGCCGACCCACCCGGCACCCGCTCGAGCGTGTGCCGGACACGGACGTGTGGACCGGCGAGGTCCCCGGGATCGTGCCCGGCGACCGCTACCACCTGCTCGTCGACGGGCCGGTCGGGCCGCGGCACGAGTTCGACCCGACGCGTCCGCTGCTCGACCCGTACGCGCGGGGCATCCTGCCGACCGGCGACGACGAAGCGGTCGGCCCCCGCTGGACCAGCGTGGTCGTCGACGACGCGTTCGACTGGGGCGGCGTCGTGAAGCCGCAGGTCCCGCTCGACCGCGCCGTCGTCTACGAGGCGAACGTCCGCACCCTGACGGCCGCGAACCCGCACCTGCCGGAGCACCTGCGTGGCACGTACGCCGGGGTCGCCCACGAGAGCACGATCGCGCACCTGCACCGCATCGGCGTCACCACGCTCGAGCTGCTGCCCGTGCAGGCGTTCGACACCGAGCGGTGGCTCCGCGACGCCGGCCGGCAGAACGCCTGGGGCTACAACACGCTCGGGTTCTTCGCCCCGCACGCCCCGCACGCCTCGGCGCCGGCGCAGCAGGAGGGCGCCGACGCCGTCCTACGGGAGTTCAAGGGCATGGTCCGGCTGCTGCACGAGGCCGGCATCCAGGTCGTCCTGGACGTCGTGTACAACCACACCGCCGAAGAAGGCCTGGGTGGTCCGACGACGAGCCTGCGTGGCATCGACGGTGCGAACCGCTACCGCTGGGCGCAGACCGACCCACCCCGCCGGGACACCTACTACGACACCACCGGGTGCGGGAACACGCTCGACACCTCGGTCGAGGCGACGGCGGACCTCATCGTCGACAGCCTGGCGTACTGGGCGCGCGAGGTGCAGGTCGACGGGTTCCGCTTCGACCTGATGGCCGCCCTGGCCCGCGACGGCGAGCACCGGTTCGACCCGTCGCACCCGCTGCTCGAGCGCATCCGGAACCACCCGGACCTGCAGGACACCCTGGTGATCGCAGAGCCGTGGGACGTCGGCCCGGACGGCTGGAAGACCGGGGAGTTCGGCGCGGCCGGCCAGCGCACGAGCGAGTGGAACGACGGGTTCCGCAACACGGTCCGCCAGTTCTGGCTCACCGACATCGGCGAGGAGCGCCGCACCGGCCTGCCGCAGACCGGGATCGGCGCGCTCGCCGGAGCCCTGACCGGCTCGCGTCACGTATTCGGCGCCGACCGCGGCCCGCTGGCGAGCGTCAACTTCGTCACCGCGCACGACGGCTTCACCCTGCTCGACCTGGTGTCGTACGACGGCAAGCACAACGAGGCCAACGGCGAGGACAACCGCGACGGCTCGAACGACAACCGCTCGTTCAACCACGGCATCGAGGGTGACACCGCCGACCGCGGGGTCCGCGCCGCGCGGGGTCGGTCGATGCGCAACCTGGTGGCGACCCTGATGCTGTCCGCCGGGGTGCCGATGCTCACCGCCGGCGACGAGCGGAGCCGCACGCAGCACGGCAACAACAACGCCTACGTGGTGTCCGACGACCTGACCCCGGTGGACTGGTCCGACGACGAGGACGCCGAGACGATGACCGAGGCCGTCGCCGCGCTGGCCCGGTTCCGGCAGGCGCACCCGTCGCTCCGCCCCACCCGCTTCGGCGTCGAGGGGCAGGAGACCCCCGGGGCCTCGCGGATGTCCTGGTACGGGCCGGACGGGCACCCGATGACGATCGAGGGCTGGGACCAGCCGGTGCACCGCGCCCTGCAGTACTTCGTCGAGTCGACGCCCGAACACGAGCCCTTCGACCGCGTCCTGGTGGTCGTGCACGGCAGCGGCCGCACCCGCGACCTGACCCTGCCGGTGCGCGAGGACGTCCTCGGGTACCGCCTGGCCTGGTCGAGCGAGAAGCACCGCGACCACGAGCGCCTCCGACCTGCCGGGCAGGTCTTCACCGCCTACGGCCCCGGCATCCACCTGTTCGAGGTGGCGTAGCGCCGAGCAGTCGGGTGCGGCCCGGCGTCGCGACCGACCGACGGACGGGAGGCCCGTGGCGGCCCCGCCACGGGCCTTGCGTCCGGTCCTCAACAGGCTCCACGGCGCGCCCGGCCCTCCACAGCGGGCCGATTCCGGGGAACGCGGAGCCGCCCGCCGGGTAGCGTCGCTTCCGTGGCCACCGCAGACCGACCCCGCCGCCCGAAGATCGGGCGCATCCCGATCACCGAGCTCGCCCCGAGGACGCCGAACGGCTTCCCCGGCAAGGCATTCGACGGCGAGGTGATCACGTTCGGTGCAACCGTCTTCCGAGAAGGACACGGCATCATCGGCGCCGACCTCGTCCTCGAACGCTCAGACGGTGGAACCCGCACCGTCCCCATGACCCTCGGTGCCCCCGGCACCGACCGCTACGAAGCCACCGTGCAGGTCGACCACGTCGGCGTCTGGACCTGGCACGTCGAGTCGTACTCCGACGACTGGGCGAGCTGGCTGCACGGCGCACGCCTGAAGATCGCGGCCGGCGTCGACACCGAGGCGACCCTGCTCGACGGTGCCGTGCTGCTCGACCGGCTGGCCGAGGAGACCGACTCCCCCGCCGCCACCCGTGCCGCCGCACGCGTCCGTGACACCGACCTCGACCCGGCCGAACGCCTGGCCGCCGTCGACGACCCTCGTATCGTCGCCGAGGTCGAGGAAGCCCCGCTCACCTCGCTCCGCACGCACTCCGCCACCCAGCTGCTCGACGTCGAACGCACCCGCGCCGGCGTCGGCGCCTGGTACGAGTTCTTCCCCCGCTCGGAAGGCGCGAAGAAGAACCCCGACGGCTCCTGGAAGAGCGGCGACTTCCGCACCGCGGCCCGCCGGCTGCCCGCCGTCGCCCGGATGGGCTTCGACGTCATCTACCTGCCGCCGATCCACCCCATCGGCACCACCGCCCGCAAGGGGCCGAACAACACGCTCACGCCCGGGCCGAACGACCCCGGCAGCCCCTGGGCGATCGGCTCCCCCGAGGGCGGGCACGACGCGATCCACCCCGACCTCGGCACCGAGGACGACTTCCGCGACTTCGTCGAGACGGCGAAGAACACCGGCATGGAAGTCGCGCTCGACTTCGCGCTGCAGTGCTCCCCCGACCACCCCTGGGTCACCCAGCACCCGGAGTGGTTCACGCAGCGCGCCGACGGCTCCATCGCGACCGCCGAGAACCCGCCGAAGCGCTACCAGGACATCTACCCGATCCAGTTCGACACCGACCCCGAGGGCCTGGTCACCGAGGTCGAGCGTGTCCTGCGCCACTGGATCGCCTTCGGCATCCGCATCTTCCGCGTCGACAACCCGCACACCAAGCCGCTCTGGTTCTGGGAACGCGTCATCCGTGAGATCCGCGACGAGCACCCCGACACCGTGTTCCTCGCCGAGGCGTTCACCCGCCCGGCGATGATGCGCGCGCTCGCCGAAGCCGGGTTCCAGCAGTCGTACTCGTACTTCACCTGGCGCAACACCAAGGACGAGATCGAGGACTACTTCACGGAGCTCTCGCACGAGACGAGCGACTACCTGCGCCCGAACCTCTTCGTGAACACCCCCGACATCCTCACCGAGTACCTGCAGTTCGGCGGCCGTGCGGGCTACAAGGTGCGTGCGGCGCTCGCCGCCACCGGTGCACCGACGTGGGGCATGTACGCCGGGTACGAGCTCTTCGAGGACGTCGCCCGACCGGGCTCCGAAGAGAACATCGACAACGAGAAGTACGAGTACAAGCCGCGTGACTTCGCCCTGGCCGAGGCCGAGGGGGCGTCGCTCGCGCCGTACGTCACGATGCTCAACCGCTTCCGTGCGGCGCACCCTGCGCTCAGGCAGCTGCGGAACCTGCACGTGCACGCCGCCGAGGACCCGGCGATCGTCGTCTACTCGAAGCACCTGTCGGGCGAGTACATCCGGTCAGGACGCCCCGACACCGTGATCGTGGTCGCCAACGTCGACCCGCACTCCGCCCGTGAGACCACCGTGCACCTGGACCTCGCCGCACTCGGTCTGCCGACCGAGGGCCTGTTCGACGTCCGTGACGTCGTGACCGGTCAGCGCTGGACCTGGGGCGCGTCGAACTACGTCCGCCTGGATGCGTTCCAGGAGCCCGTGCACCTGCTCGTCGTGGAAGGACCCCACCGATGACCACCGAACCGACCGACCCCACGAAGCGCGGACCGGCCGTCCCGCCGGTGCCGCCTCCGCCGCCGGCCGTGCCGCGGTACGAACCGAAGGTCTCCGCGCCCGACGAGGACCTGCCCGGCGCCCCGCCGGTGCAGCGCGAGGCACCCGACCGCGGGGTGGCGGAGTCCGCCACGCTCGCCGGGCACCCCGCCGACCCGACGCATCCGCGGCAGCCGTCCGTCGCAGCCGCCTCGGCGTCCGACGCCCCGACGGCCCCGACCGGGGGCGCCGCCCCCGTAGTCCGGCCGGCCTCCGTCGAGGCTCCGGCCGCCCCCACCGCTGCTGCCTCGGCTCCGGCTGTTGCCTCGGCTCCGGCCGCCGCCGGTACGGCCACGGATCCGCGTCCGGCTCCGATCGAGGACTGGCTGCGTCTGCAGGTGGCCGAGGGCCGCTGGTCCCAGCCGCACGACGTCCTCGGCCCGCACCCGGTCGACGGCGGCACCAGCGTCCGCGTCGTCCGGCACCTGGCCCGTGCGGTGCGCCTCGTGCGCCCCGACGGCGACGACATCGAGCTCACGCACGAGGGCGACGGCCTCTGGGCCGGCGCCACTGCCGAATCCCTCGGTCGCTACCGCGTCGAGTCGGAGTACGACTACGACGAGTCGACGGACGAGGACGACGCCACGTGGACCACCGACGACGCGTACCGGTTCGCCCCGACGCTCGGCGAGCTCGACCTGCACCTGTTCGGCGAGGGCCGTGACGAGCAGCTCTGGCACCACCTCGGCGCACACGCCCGCACCGTCGACGGGGTCGACGGCGTCGCGTTCGCCGTCTGGGCGCCCCGGGCGACCGCGGTCCGCGTGATCGGCGACTTCGAGGGCTGGGAAGGCCGCACCACCGCGATGCGCCGTCTCAGCGACCTCGGAGTCTGGGAACTGTTCTGGCCCGGCGCGGTCGTCGGCCAGCGCTACAAGTTCCAGATCCTCACCGACTCCGGGTGGGTGGAGCGGGCGGACCCGTTCGCCCGCGAGGCCGAGATCGCCCCGGCGACGGCCTCGGTCGTGACCGAGTCCACGTACACGTGGTCCGAGGGCGACGCCGCGTGGATGGAGCGCCGCGCCCAGACCACCACGCACGACGCCCCGATGAGCGTGTACGAGGTGCACCTCGGCTCGTGGCGCCCCGGCCTGTCGTACCGCGAGGTCGCCGACCAGCTCATCGGGCACATGGAGTACACCGGCTTCACCCACGTGGAGTTCCTGCCGCTCGCCGAGCACCCCTTCGGCGGCTCGTGGGGCTACCAGGTCACCGGGTACTACGCACCGACCGCGCGCTTCGGTTCGCCCGACGACCTGCGCTACCTGATCGACCGCCTGCACTCCGCGGGCATCGGCGTGATCATGGACTGGGTCCCCGGGCACTTCCCGAAGGACGAGTGGGCCCTCGGGCGCTTCGACGGCTACGCGCTGTTCGAGCACCCGGACCCCCGCCGCGGCGAGCAGCTCGACTGGGGCACCTACGTGTTCGACTTCGGACAGCCGCAGGTGCGCAACTTCCTGGTCGCGAACGCGCTGTACTGGTTCGAGGAGTTCCACATCGACGGCCTGCGGGTCGACGCGGTGGCCTCGATGCTGTACCTCGACTACTCCCGCACCGACTGGCTGCCGAACATCCACGGCGGCCGCGAGAACCTCGACGCGATCTCGTTCCTGCAGGAGACGAACGCGACGGCGTACAAGCGCTACCCCGGCATCGTGATGATCGCGGAGGAGAGCACCTCGTGGCCGGGCGTGACCCAGCCGACGAGCGCCGGCGGGCTCGGCTTCGGGCAGAAGTGGAACATGGGCTGGATGCACGACTCGCTCGAGTACGTGCAGCGCGACCCCGCGTACCGCAGCTACCACCACGACGAGATCACGTTCTCGTTCGTCTACGCGTTCAGCGAGCAGTTCACGCTGCCGATCAGCCACGACGAGGTCGTGCACGGCAAGGGCTCCCTGTACGGCAAGATGCCCGGTGACGAGTGGCAGAAGCTCGCCAACGTGCGTGCCTACCTGGCGTTCATGTGGGCGCACCCCGGCAAGCAGCTGCTCTTCATGGGCCAGGAGTTCGCGCAGCCCGCCGAGTGGTCCGAGGCGAAGGGCCTCGACTGGTGGCTCCTCGACCAGCCCGGTCACCGCGGCGTGCAGGACCTCGTCGCGGAGCTCAACCGCGTGTACAAGGACTCCCCGGCGCTCTGGACGCACGACTCGACGGCCGACGGCTTCGAGTGGCTCGAGGGCGGTGACGCACCGCACTCGACCCTCGGGTTCCTGCGGAAGGACGGCGACGACCGGGTCGCGGTGTTCGCGAACTTCTCCGGCGTGCCGGTGGAGCGTCGCTTCGGGCTGCCGACCGCGGGCGAGTGGCACGAGGTGCTCAACACCGACGCGGCCGAGTACGGCGGCTCCGGAGTCGGCAACCTCGGCGTCGTCACCGCCGAGGACACCCCGTGGGCGGGCCGCCCGGCCTCAGCGCACCTCGTGGTGCCGCCGCTCGGTGCCGTCTGGCTGAAGCTGGCCCAGTAGCCCGGCCAGGGTCCGCGACGCGATCGACCGACAGACGGGAGGCCCGGTGCCAGCTGGCACCGGGCCTCCCGTCTGTCCGTTTCCCTGTCCACCGCGATGCGCGATGCGCAGTCGTGTCCGCGGGACGCCGTCGTGTCCTCGCGACGCCGTCGTCTGCTCGAGACGCCGTCGTGTCCTTGAGACACCCCGGAGACACCGAGACGCCGCCGTACCCGGCGGCGTCTCGGTGTGACGACGGCGTCTTCTTCGCCGCGCCGACCCTGCGGGCCTAGTACAGGGCGTTCGCCAGGCGGCGACGCGCCGCGACGACGCGCGGGTCCTCGCTGCCGATGAGCTCGAAGTACTCGACGAGCCGGACACGCAGGGCCTCGCGGTCATCGCCGAACACCGTCGGCACGAGGTCGAGCAGACGACCGAAGGCATCGTCGACGTGCCCACCCGAGATGTCGAGGTCGGCGACCGCCAGCTGTGCCTGGACGTCCTGCGGACCGGCGGCTGCTGCCGCCCGGATCTCGTCGGCCGTCCGGCCGTTGAGCCGGTCGAGCAGCGACACCTGCGCGAGTCCGGCGACGGCCATCTGGTCGTGCGGGTCCTGCAGGATCGCGGTCTTGTACTCCTCGATGGCGGTGGCGAAGTCGCCCCGCTCGATCGCGTCGTACGCCGCCTGGTGGTGCGGCGGGAGCGGCTCCGGCTCCGGCTCGCCCTGCTCGGCGTCGGTGGGGGCCGCTGCGCCGTCGACGGTGACGCGACCGGTCACGCCGTTCTGCTCGGCCGCCTGGAGCACCTGCTCGTAGACGTCGCGGACCTGCGCCTCGGGCAGTGCCCCGACGAAGAGCCCGAGCGGGCGTCCGCCGATCACGGCGGCCACGGTCGGGATCGACTGCGCCTGGAACGCCTGCACGAGCTGCGGGTTCGTGTCGGCGTCCACCTTGGCGAGCACCACGCGGCCGTCGTACTCCGCGGTGAGCTGCTCGAGGATCGGCGAGAGCTGCTTGCACGGCCCGCACCACTCGGCCCAGATGTCCACGATGACCGGGACGACGGTCGACAGCTGCAGGACGTCCTGGAACGTCGCGTCGGTGACGTCGATGACGAGCGACGGGACGGTCAGGTCAGCGCCGTTCACGGTGCCGGCTTCGGTGCCGGGCACGGCACCGCCAGGGGAACCCGCCGGGGCCGGAGCACCGGACGGCTGGGGCGGCCGCTGTGCGCGGTCGACGAGGGACGACAGGTCCACGGCTCCGCGGAGCCCGGACGGGGTCGGGGGGATGTTGCTCATTGCACCTCACTCGCTGCGGTCAGGCCCTGTGTGAACCCGAGCAGGACCACTTTGCCATCCGAGGCGACCGGCGGCACGTAGAAGAGCAGCTGGACGCTGTAGGTCGCGCTGATGCCCTTCTTGCTCGTGTCCACGCCGGACAGTGCCTTGACGGCACCCTCGGTGTTCACCTCGGCGCCGGAGGCGGTCGGGGTGACCTTCTCGACCTCGTCCAGGTCGGCGGAGACCAGGGCACCGGCGTCGTCGGTCGCGATGGCGACGGCGGAGTCGGCCGGGACCTCGGACGAGTACTCGATCTTCGCCGTGTCCGGCAGGGCCTTAGCCTTCTTGTCCTTGTACGCCTTGCCGATGGTGGTGCGGAGCGCATCGCCATCGGTCGCGAACAGGTCGGCGTACTCGCTGGCGGTGTCCTTCGACAGGATGTCGCCGTACGCGGTCGCGACCTGGTCGGGCTGGATCGTCAGGAGCTTCGACTCCGGCGCGAGCAGTGCGGCACCGATCGTCGTCGGCGCGAGGCTCGGGATCTTCGCGTCGGCCTCGAGCGAGACGTCGTACGCCACCTTGTACGGATCACGGGCGCTGTCCTGCACCAGGGTCAGGGCCTGCGGCGCCGACTTGGCGTCGCAGTCCTCGGCGACGATCGTGAAGACGGTGCGCGGCCAGCTGTCGGTCTGCTGCGGCAGCGCGACGCACACCTGCGCGGCCGAGATCGCCGGGGGCGCCTTGACGTCCGCGTCCTTCGCGCGGATCGCGTAGTTCGCCTCGCGCAGTTCGAGCGCGGCACCCGTGAAACGGGTCCCGGCGAGCCTGCTGTCGCGGGTTTCGTCGGCCTGCTTCGCCACTGCGGCGGTGCGCTGCACGACACGGGTGATCTGCTGCTTGGTCGCAGCCGTCGGCTCGGTCGTGTCCGCCGCCCCGGTGGCGGTGGCCGTCGGCGTCGCGGTGGCGAGCGACGGGTCGCCACCCTGCGGCCAGTAGTCCGAGGAACAGCCGGCCAGGGTCAGGGCACCGACGAGCAGCACCGGGACACCGACGAAGGCGCGCGAGCCACGGCGACCAGGACGCGGCACCTGCGCGCCGGCTGCGGCAGCCCGGCGCGAGGCGCGCACCCGCGGCGGCCGGCTGCCCCCACTGCGACGACGGGGGCCGCGGCCGCGGCGCTGGTGCAGGAACGCGAGGACGAGCAGAACGAGGCCTCCGACGACGAACACGCCACCGGCCACCAGCAGCGGACCGACCGCCGGGGTCGCGGTGTCCTGCGGCCAGGTGACGGACACGTCGCTCGGGGCCGCGGCCTTGCCGTCGCTGACGACGAGCACCGAGACGTCCTGCGGCAGACGCACGGTGAACTGCCCGGCACCGTCGTACTCCTGGTACCAGAGGTCACTGCCCTTGGGCGAGGGAACGCTGGTCTCGCTGCCCGTGGTCGACCCGACCAGGGATCCCTTCTCGGCGTCGAAGCGGAGCGTGGTGTGCTCGGCCTCACCGATCCAGGCGTCGACGTCGGCGGTCTTGCCGTAGGCGGCGAAGACCTTGCCGGAGCCGGACACGTTGATGCGCTGGTAGCCGGGGTTGGCGTTGAGGGTCGTCCCCGGGATCACCGTCACCGGGGCGGAACTGGTCGTCGAGCTCTCGGCCACGAGCGAGGACGGCGGCGCGAACACGGTCCGCTGTCCCACCGCCAGCGCCACGAGCAGCAGACCGATGACGAAACTGACGATCGCCAGGACGAATCGCACGAACTCTCTCCCTACCGCGCCGGGGTGGGGATGTCGGCGCGCGAATCAGCGACTCAGGATAGCGAGCAACGCTGGACAGTGCATCAATCCGCGCTGTCGCCGGACTCAGACGCCCCGCTCCGGCCCCCACTACAATCGACCGCGGGCCGAACCTGGCCCGCTGCCGACCCCAGGAGCGACACGTGGCGAACGACGAGGCCGAGTTCGGAACCGAGCTGCGCGGGTACCGCCGCGACGAGGTGGAGCGTTCGCTGAACGACCTGCGACGCGAGCTCATCAAGTCGAACAACGACCGCGCCGACGCCGCGAAGGAGATCCGTCTCCTGCAGGCCCGGGTCTCCGAGCTGCAGGGCGAGCTCGACGAAGCCGGCACCCCCACGTACAGCGGACTCGGCACCCGCCTCGAGTCCACACTGCGCGTGGCCGAGGAGCAGTCGACCCGGCTCATCAGCCAGGCGGACATCGACGCCCAGCGGCTCCGTGCCTCGAGCCGCACCGAAGCCGAGCGCACCGTCCGTGAAGCGCAGGAAGAAGCGCGCGACACCCTCGAGGACGCCCGCACCCGCGCCACCAACGAGCTCACCCGCGCCCGCGCCGAGGCAGCCGACACCGTCGAGCGCGCCCGCGCCGAGGCCGGTCTGCTCACGCAGGACGCCCGCAACGAAGCTGCCGCGATCCGCGGTGCCGCCGTGACCGAGGCCGCCGAGGTCCGCTCCATCGCCATCCGCGAGACGAACGCCCTGCGCGCCCAGGTCGAGCACGAGGTCGCCGAACTGCGCGAGATCGCCCAGCGGGAGTCCGCTGAGGCCCGCACCGCCGCCGCCGAGCTCGACCGCGAGACCGAGCACCGCCGTTCGGTCTTCGAGGCCGACCACACCCGCCGAACCGAGGACCTCGACCGCGAGGAGACGACCCGACGCGAGGCCCTCGAGCGCGAGGTCACCGAGGGTCGTGCCGCCTGGCACCGTGAGCGTGACGAGGAGCAGCAGGCACACGCGCTGGCCCTCGAGACCGGTCGCGCCGAACTCGAGTCCGAGGTCACGCGTCGCCGCGCCGAGCTCGACACCGAGGTCGCGGACCGCCGCCGCGAGCTCGACGAGGAACTCGCCGCCGCCCGCGCCCAGTGGGACCGCGAACTCGCCGCCGCCCGCACCGCACTGGAGCAGGAGATCGAGGCGGCCCGCGCGCAGCTCCGCGTCGACGAGGAACAGACCCGCGTCGAGAACGCGCGCCTGGTGCAGGAGACCGCCGACCGGATCGCCCGTGAGCTCGAGGAGCACGACGCCCGGATCGCGCAGGAGCGCGCGGAGGCCGAAGCGGCAGCCGAACGTGCCCTGCGTGAGCACGAGAACGCCATCGCCGCCCGACGCGAGCGCGAGCACGCCGAGGTCGACACCGAGATCGCCGACCGCCGCACCGCCGAGCTCGGGGTGCTCGAGGCCGAGCGCACCGCCCTGCGGCAGGAGATCGACACCGCCCGCGCCGCCCTGGTGAAGGAGCGCGACGAGGTCCGCGCCGAGATCGCCCGGGAGCGCGACGAAGCCCGCACGACGCTCGAGTCGGAGCTCGCCTCCCGACGTGACGACGCCGAGCAGGACTACCTGCGGAAGCACCACGAGACGGTGACCGAGACGCAGAAGTACCTGGACGAGGCGAACCTGCAGCTCGCCGAGGCCACGCGTCGTGCGACCGAGGCCCGTGAACGCGCCGAGCGCCTGCAGCAGGAGGCCGACGACCTCGAGCGCACCAGCACGGCCGAAGCCCAGGAGCACGCGCGCACCATCGTCGCCGACGCGCAGGACCGGGTGCACCGGATGGTCGCGGACGCCGAGGAGCGCACCGCCGGCGTCATCGCCGAGGCCGAGGACCGCCTGGCGGCGATCCGGACCGAACGCGAAGCCGTCGCGGGGTACCTCGAGAACCTCCGCGGGGTCCTCACGAACGCCACCGGCCTGCTCGGCACGGCACCCGCCGCAGCGTCCGATGCGGACGACGTGGACGCGACCGAACGCTGACGGTCCACTGCCCGGAGGCGCGACCCGCGCCTCCAGGCAGTGCCACCTGGTGCAGATGGCGGGCCGCAGGGCGTCTTCCGGGCGTCGTCAAACCGGCCAGTGGGTCGGCAGCGGCGCGCTGCCCGGTACGACGAGGTCGGCGATCGCGTCGAGGACGATCCGCACGTACCGCT
The DNA here is from genome assembly GCF_003234745.1 of Curtobacterium sp. MCLR17_039. Classification (NCBI taxonomy): domain Bacteria; kingdom Bacillati; phylum Actinomycetota; class Actinomycetes; order Micrococcales; family Microbacteriaceae; genus Curtobacterium; species Curtobacterium sp. MCLR17_039. The sequence goes on along the minus strand of NZ_QKTF01000002.1, from coordinate 85,949 downwards.
CCCCCACCCACAGGTGCTTCGCGCCCGCGACCGGCACGACCCGGACGTTCGGGGCGAGTGCGAACCGTGCCGCCGCGGCCTCGGGCTGCAGGAAGTCGTCGTGCTCCGGGACGAGCGCCACGACCGGGACCTCGACGGCAGCCCAACGGGCGAGTTCCTCGTCCGAGGTGCGGTGCAGCGGCGGGGACAGCAGGACGACCCCCGCGACCGTGCCGGCCTCGACGTGTTCGAGCGCGTGCTTGAGGATCACCTCGGTGCCGAAGGACCACCCCACCAGCCACGGGGTCGGCAGCCCTCGGTCGGTGACCTCGGCGACGGCGGCTCGCAGGTCGAAGCCCTCGGACACACCCTCGCCGAAGACGCCCTCGGACGTGCCGCGCGGCGACGTGACGGACCGGAAGTTGAACCGCAGCACCGCGATGTCGGCGAGGGCGGGCAACCGCGCGGCGGCCTTCTTGAGCACGTGTGAGTCCATGAACCCGTGCGCGGTGGGCAGCGGGTGGAGCGTGACGATGGTTCCACGGGCCGAGGTGTCGGCAGGCTCGGCGAGTTCACCGACGAGCGTCAGGTGGTCGTCGGTGACGAGCTCGACCTCGGTGCGCCGGGCCGGCAGCTCGGTGGCGGATCGGATCTCGGTGTCGTGATCGGTCATGCGATGCTCCAGCAGTGGTTGTGCCAGTGCCGGCGTGACGCCAGGTCGGCGGCGTCACCGAGCACGCCGTCCGCCCGCCAGACGACCACGTGGGCGGTGCCGGGCACGACGGTTCCGCCGCACCCCGGGCAGATGTACTCCTTCTGCGCCGACGCGGCCGAGATCGGCTGCACCTGGTACTCGCGACCGTGACGGACCTCGGTGCGCTTCCACGAGCTCATCAGCCGGTCGAGGGTGGTCTCCTCGTCAGGCTCGACGTCGCGACCACGGGGACGCCGCGGTCGGTTGCTGCGCGGCACCCGAGCAGCCGATCAGTACCAGTTGTTGGCCTGGCTGTGCCCCCAGGCACCACAGGGGGTGCCGTAGACGCCGGCGATGTAGTTGAGACCCCAGGTGATCTGCGTCGCCGGGTTGGTCTGCCAGTCGGCGCCCGCCGTGGCCATCTTGCTGCCGGGGAGGGCCTGCGGGATGCCGTACGCACCGCTGGGGTTGTAGGCGTTCACGCGCCAGCCGGACTCCTTGTTCCACAGCGAGACCAGGCAGTTGTACTGGTCGGTCCCCCAGCCACGAGCCGTGACCTGCTGCAGCGCGATCGCCTGCGCGCTGCCCGGGTCGGGCGTCGCGGCGGTGGCGGCCAGCGTGTTGGCGGCCGAGACCGGCTGGGTCTCGGTGGCCGCGGTGTCGTCGGTGGTCTCGGCGTCGGCCTCGTCCTCTTCGACGACGGGCTTGACGACCTTCGGGGCCGGGACGGTGACGTCGTAGCCGTCACGGTCGGCGGCGGCCAGGGCGTAGGTGCCGTGCGCGGTGTACTGCTGCGGCGCCGGCGGGGTCTTCACGAGCACCGGGGTGTCGACCGCGGCCTGTGCCACGTCGGCCTGCAGCGGGTTGAACAGCGAGCCACCCACGAACAAGAACACACCGACGAAGGACATCATCGGGGCCGTCGCGCGCTTGCGGGCCACGGCGTTCACCGACGAAGCGGCGGGCTTGACGAGCTTCGGCGTCGCACGGCGCTGCACCGTCGCGGTGCGCTGCTTCGCGGGACGCTCGTCGGCGTCGACGAGGGCGTCGTGCGCGAAGGACGCCACGCGCTCGTCGGACACGCGGTTCGCCGCCACCGACTTCGGCGTGGCGACCGGACCCGTCGTCGCGGGCGCTGCCTGCGGGGTCACCCCGAACGCCGACGTCTCCGTCGTACGGGTTCGCTGCATTGCCGCGCGGCGCTCACCGGAAGCCTGGAGGCTGAGGTGCTCGCGGGTATCGCGGTCGGAGCTTGAGTCTGCCGTGTGCCTGCCCATGAGTAGGACCAGGGTAACGGAACGATCACGGAAAGCGAAGCACCTGGGGACAGCGCGTCGTCACCGGACAGCGAGCATCACTTCGACGACGGCGTCGAGCAGCGCGTCGACCTGCGCCTCGCGGTACCCGCCGTGCTTCGGGCGGAAGACGATCGAACGGACCTCGGTGAGGCTGAGCGGCTTTCCCTCGCGGAAGTACCCGGCGAGCCGGGCGGCGAACGCGTCGACGTCCTTCGGGTGGTAGCCGGTGCCGAGCACGTTGACCCGGCTGAACCGCTGCCCGTCGGGCCGCTCGAGCCGCGCCACGACGTCGGATGCCTTCGTCCGCGCTTCGGCGTACCAGGCCTTCTTGCCGACCTCGCTCATCTCCCGCTCACGCTCACGGGCCGCGAAGGCGTCCTCGAGCCGTTCGAGCGCAGCGTCGACGTGCGACGTGGAGTACCCGCCCTTGCGCATCGAGAAGGCCGTGGCGCGGATCTTCGCGGCCTCGATGCCGGGGGCGCTGTCGTCTGCGGAGTACGCGCGCCGGGCGTCCTCGAGGAAACGCTCGACTTCGTCGACGTCGTAACCGAGGGCGGAACGGGCTGCGGTCGGGAAGGTGGTGGCCACGGCGTCATTCTGCCAGTCCGGACCCGTGGCACAACCTGGACGCGCTGAGTGCGGCGTTCAGCCCGACACGAGCGCGGTCAGTGGTTGACGATGAGGTACAGCACGTAGGCGACCGCGGCGGACGGCAGGATGCTGTCGATGCGGTCGAGCAGGCCGCCGTGTCCGGGCAGGAACGACGAGATGTCCTTGATGCCGAGGTCGCGCTTGATCATCGACTCGGTCAGGTCGCCGAGCGTGGCCGAACCGGAGATGAGCACACCGAGCAGGACGCCCGTCCACCAGGGCAGCCCGAGCATGAACAGGGCCACCAGGATGCCGACGACGATGCTCGCCGCCACGGACCCGGCGAAGCCCTCCCACGTCTTCTTGGGGCTGATGCGGGGTGCCATCGGGTGCTTGCCGAGGTTCAGCCCGGTGGCGTACGCGCCGGTGTCGACCGCGACGACGACGAGGATGAACCCGATCACCCAGAGGTTGCCGTCCGGCTGGGCGGAGAGCAGCACGACGCAGGCGCCGAGCAGGGAGATGTAGGCCTGGACGAACAACCCGTTGGTGAGGTCACGGGCGACGTTGCCGGCCGGGGGCTTCTGCCGCGCGACGGCGACCTCGACCAGGCGCCAGACGCTGATCAGGACGATGCCGCCGAGCAGGGTGAACAGCGCCGCCACCTGCCCGACCAGGAACGCCGCCGGCACGATCGCGATCGCGACGGCGACACTCGGGATCCGCGGGACGTCGCGCCCGGCGAACCGCATCGCGCTCGTGAGCTCGTAGACGCCGACGCCGAGCAGGAACGCCGCGACCACCATGAACGACGGCGGCCAGAGGAGCAGCGTGCCGAGCATCACGACGGCGAACGCGAGCGCGATGCCAATCGCTGCCGGCAGGTTGCGCCCGGTCCGCGCGGTCAGCGCCTCGTTGCGCGCGCCGAAGTCGGCCTTGCGCTGGCGGAGCTGCGCCTCGAAGTCGGTGCGCGCCGCTCGTGCACGCGCATCGAAGTCCTGACGGAGCCCCTTCTTCACGGGCCCGCTCGACGCGGGCCCGTGCTCTGCTGTGGGGCGGTCATCGCCCTGGTCGGAGCGACGCATCAGACCTCGAGGAGTTCGGCTTCCTTCTTCTTCAGCGACTCGTCGATCTGGTCGACGTGCTTCTTCGTCAGGGCCTCGAGGTCCTTGTCGCCGCGCGAGATCTCGTCGTCGGAGATCTCACCCTTGAGTGCGTCGAGGTCGTCCTTGGCCTTGCGGCGGATGTTCCGGACGACGACCTTGTGGTCTTCGCCCTTCGTCCGCACGAGCTTGACGAACTCCTTGCGGCGGTCCTTGGTGAGCTCCGGGATCGTCACGCGGACGATGTCGCCGTCGTTCGTCGGGCTGGCGCCGAGGTTCGGGAAGGTCGCGATCGCACGCTCGATCTCCTTGAGCGCCGTCTTGTCGTACGGCGTCACGATGAGCGTGCGGGCCTCGGGCGTCTGCAGCGACGCGAGCTGCGCGAGCGGCGTCGGCGTGCCGTAGTACTCGACCGGGATCTTCTGGAAGAGCGCCGCGTTGATGCGGCCGGTGCGGACGGTCGAGAAGTCGTCCTTGGCGACCTCGACAGCCTTCGCCATCTTCTCGGTGGCTTCGGTCAGGACATCACTGATCACGGTGTTACTCCTTCGGTACTGGCGTCGAGTCTAGTCAGCGCGGGGGTCAGTTGCTGACGACGGTGCCGATGCGCTCGCCACGGATCGCGGCCTGGACGTTGCCCTCACCCTCCATGCCGAAGACGTGCATCGGCATGCCGTTGTCCATGCAGAGCGAGAACGCGGTGGCGTCGACGACCTTGAGGCCCTTCAGCAGCGCGTCCTGGTAGGTCACGTGGTGCAGCTTCTCGGCCGAGGCGTCCTTCTTCGGGTCGGCGGTGTACACGCCGTCGACGCCGTTCTTGGCGACGAGCACCTCGTCCGCCTTGATCTCGAGCGCACGCTGCGCCGCGACCGTGTCGGTCGAGAAGTACGGCAGTCCGGCACCGGCGCCGAAGATGACGACCCGGCCCTTCTCGAGGTGCCGCTCGGCGCGCCGCGGGATGTACGGCTCGGCGACCTGGGTCATCGCGATGGCGGACTGCACGCGGGTGGCAGCTCCCGCCTGCTCGAGGAAGTCCTGCAGCGCGAGTGCGTTCATCACCGTGCCGAGCATGCCCATGTAGTCGGCACGACCGCGGTCCATGCCGCGCTGCGAGAGCTCGGCACCGCGGAAGAAGTTGCCCCCGCCGACGACGATCGCGATCTCGACCTCGCGCGCGGCGACGGCGATCTCCTTGGCGATGGTGCCGATCACGTCGGGGTTCACCCCGAGGGAGCCGGCGCCGAACGCCTCTCCCGACAGCTTCAGCAGAACGCGGCGTCGTCCGGTCTTCTCGTCGGTCATCTGGTCCGCACCCTTCGTCGTGGTCTCGTGGAAATGTACTCGCGGATGTGTCGCGCGCGTGCCGTGCCGGTGCGCGCGAAAAACGGGGCCAGGAACCTCGTTGGTTCCTGACCCCGTCACGGGTTCGTTACGCGCCGACCTTGACGCGGGCGAAGCCCTGGATCGTGATGCCGGCGTTCTCGGCGGCCTTCGCGACGGAGATCTTGTTGTCCTTCGCGTAGTCCTGGTCGAGGAGCGACACCTGCTTGATGTAGGCGTTCACCCGGCCCTCGACGATCTTCGGGAGCGCAGCCTCGGGCTTGCCCTCTTCGCGCGTGATCGCCTCGACGGTCGCACGCTCCTTCTCGATGGCCTCGGCCGGGACCTCGTCGCGGGTCAGGTACGTCGGGTTCGCGAACGCGACGTGCTGCGCGATCGAACGTGCCTCGGCGGCGTTGTCACCCTCGTACGCGATGACGACGGCGATCTGCGGCGGCAGGTCCTGGCTGGTCTTGTGCAGGTAGATCTCGAAGGCCGAGCCCTCGACACGGCGGACCGTGCGGACCTCGAGCTTCTCGCCCAGCGCGGCGGCCGACTCGTTGACGACCTCGAGGACGGTCTTGCCGTCCAGCGGTGCGGCGTTGGCGGCAGCGACGTCGGCGGCACCGGCAGCGGCGACCGCGCCCAGCACCTTGTCGGCGAGAGTGGTGAACTTCTCGTTCTTCGCGACGAAGTCGGTCTCGCTCGCGAGCTCGACGACCGTGGCGGCGCCGTTCTCGGAGGTCGCGACGACGACACCTTCGGAGGTGGCACGGTCGTCGCGCTTGGCGACGGCCTTGGCACCCTTGATGCGGAGCAGCTCGACGGCCTTGTCGTAGTCGCCGTCGGCCTCGACGAGCGCGTTCTTCGCGTCCATCATGCCGGCGCCGAGGTCCTCGCGGAGCTTCTTCACGTCAGCAGCGGTGAAGTTTGCCATTGACTGGAGTCCTTTCTGGACTGTACGTGTGTGGAGAGTGGAGTGCAGTCGGGGCGCCGGACCCGGTGGGGTCCGGCGCCCCGGCGACTCACTCGGCGGGGGTGGTCTCCGCGGCTGCCTCGGCCTCGGCCGTCGGCTCCGCGTTCTTCGCCTCGTCGGCGATCGGCTCGCCGATCTCCTTCGCGGCGACCTGCGCATCAGCGTCGTTCTCCTCGACGGGGGCGGCGGGCGCCTCGGTCGTGGCGGCGGTCTCGCCACCGAGGAGCTCCTGCTCCCACTCGGCGAGGGGCTCGCTGGCCTCGTCCTCGTCGCCACCGTTGTGGCGGGTCTTCAGGCCCTCGGCCGCTGCGTCGGCGACGATGCGGGTCAGGAGACCGACGGAGCGGATCGCGTCGTCGTTGCCCGGGATCGGGTACGTGATCTCGTCGGGGTCGCAGTTGGTGTCGAGGATGCCGATGATCGGGATACCGAGCTTCTGCGCCTCGTCGACGGCGAGGTGCTCCTTCTTGGTGTCGACGATCCAGAGCGCGCTCGGGGTCCGCGTGAGGTTGCGGATACCACCGAGGGTCTTGTGGAGCTTGTCCAGCTCGCGCTTCTTGATGAGGAGCTCCTTCTTGGTGAAGCCCTTCGTCGTGTCGTCGAAGTCGATCTCCTCGAGCTCCTTCATGCGCGCGAGGCGCTTGGAGACCGTCTGGAAGTTCGTGAGCAGACCGCCGAGCCAACGCTGGTTGACGTACGGCTGGCCGACGCGGGTCGCCTGCTCGGCGATGGAGCCCTGGGCCTGCTTCTTGGTGCCCACGAAGAGGATCGTGCCACCGTGCGCGACCGTCTCCTTGACGAAGTCGTACGCGCGGTCGATGAAGGCCAGCGACTGCTGCAGGTCGATGATGTGGATGCCCGAGCGCTCGGCGAGGATGAAGCGCTTCACCTTCGGGTTCCACCGACGGGTCTGGTGTCCGAAGTGGACGCCGCTGTCGAGCAGCTGGCGGATGGTGACGACGGCCATGTGCCGTCCTCCTTCTGTGTTCTCGGCGCGCAGCCGTGCTCTCGCACGTCGCTGCGGACCTGTTGCGGTTGTGTCGATCACGACCGTCGGTCGTGGTCCCTGGTGTCCTGGCACGCGACCGCCCGCTCGTGAGAGCGGGACCGGTGGTCGGGTACCGAGCCCGTGAGGGCCTGGTGGACACGCGAAGTCAGCGCGCATCAGCACGCTGCTGGATAGATGCTAACAGAAGGGAGGCCCGGATCACGCGCGCCTCGCGGCTGACGTGATCCGGGCCTCCTGTCCGGCGATCCGTGCGGAACGGACGCGGTGCGCGACCGGCCGATCAGGCCTTGGCGTCCACGGTGTCGCCGTCGGCGGAGATGCCCATCTCCTCGAGCGAGCGGCCCTTGGTCTCCGGGATCTTGGCGATGACGAAGAACAGCGACAGCAACGCGAACAGCGCGTAGATGCCGTAGGTGACCGTCAGGTTGAAGCCGGACAGCACCGGGAACGAGATCGTGACGATGAAGTTCGCGATCCAGTTGGCGGCCGAGCCGATGCCCAGCGCGGTGGCACGGATGCGGTTCGGGAACATCTCGCCGAGCAGCACCCACATGAGCGGACCCCACGTGGCGCCGAAGGACACCACGAAGAGGTTCGCGAAGATCAGCGCGATGACGCCCCACGAGCCGGGGAGGCTCGGGCTGCCGTCGACGATCGTCGCCTGCGAGAATGCGATGGCGACCATGGTGAGCGAGACGAACATGCCCGCCGAACCGGCGACGAGCAGCGGCTTGCGGCCGACCTTGTCGACCAGGAAGATCGCGATGAAGGTCACGGCGACGTTGACCACCGAGGTGATCGTGGAGATGAGGAACGAGTCCTCCTCCTTGAAGCCGACGGCCTGCCAGAGCGTCGTCGAGTAGTAGAAGATCACGTTGATGCCGACGAACTGCTGCAGCACGGCCAGGATGATGCCCACCCAGACGATCGGCTGGAGCCCGAAGCGGTTGCCCCGGATGGAGCCCTTCTTCTCGTTGGCCTCCTTCTCGATGCCGTCCTGGATCTCCTCCAGGCTCGTGTTCACGGTGTCGCGCGGGACGATCTTGCCCATCACCACGCGCGCGTCGTCAGCACGACCCTTGGTGAGCAGGTAGCGCGGGGACTCCGGCAGCGTGATCGCCAGGACGCCGTAGACGACCGAGGGGATCACCCCGACCAGGAACATCCAGCGCCAGGCCGCGAGACCCCAGACCTCGGCCGAGGCGCTGCCCGCGGTGACGGCGAAGAGCTGGTCGGACAGGAGCGCGGCGAAGATACCGAGCGTGATCGCCAGCTGCTGGAACGAGGCCAGCCGCCCGCGGATCGCCTTCGGGGAGACCTCGGAGATGTACGCCGGTGCGATGACCGAGGCGGTACCGATGCCGAGACCGCCGACGAGACGCCAGATCACGAGGTCCCACGTCGCGAACGCGAACGCCGAACCGATCGACGAGACGAAGAACAGCACGGCGGCCCAGAACATGATCCGGGTGCGGCCGTAGCGGTCGGCGAGGCGGCCGGCGAAGTAGGCGCCGAACGCACAGCCGATCAGGGCCGAGGCGACGGCGAAGCCGCTGGCCGCGTCGGAGAGGTTGAACTCGCCCTTGATCGCGTCGACGGCGCCGTTGATGACTGACGAGTCGAAGCCGAACAGGAAGCCACCGACCGCCGCCGCGATGGCGAACAGGGTGACCTTCCCCTTGAACGCACGGTCTTCGCCGTGCCCGGTGGTCGTGGTGGACACGATGCTCCTGGGTTCTGCCGCCGTGCCGGTGTGCAGCACGGTGCCCCGGCGGTCGGCTGGTTCGCCGTCCGAGCGGCGTTGCGTGTTCCGGAGCGGCCCCGACTGTACTCCTCGCTCGGGATCTGGTCATAACCGGGGCGTGATCGGGACGGGCGGGCCCTGCGCGTCGACGCTGGACGACACTGTCGCCGTCGTACGACGTCGGTTCTGTCGCTTCCGTCGGCCGCACGTTCCTCCCCAGGCCTGGAGGCGCGACTCCCCCTCCACAGATCGCCCCGTCCGCCCCGTGGCCGGGTTCCACTGCCCAGGCTGGGGACATGCGATCGAGCGCACGTCCCGTCCTGCTGTCCGTGGTGTGCGTTGCGCTGCTGAGCGGGACGGTGCTGAGCGGGACCGTGGTGTTCGGTGCCGCGCCGTCGACGGGAGGCGGGGCGACGGTGGGCTCCGGGGCGCCGGCGGGCTCCGGGGCGTCGGCGGGCTCCGGGGCGTCGGTGGGTGCCGGGGCGTCGGTGGACACTGTGACCGAGCCGCGCCGGGTCGAGGCTCGCTGGGTCTGGCCCACCGGATCGCGGGTGGTCGAGCGCGCATGGGAGGCACCGTCCTCGGACTACGCCGCCGGCCACCGGGGCCTCGACGTCCCGGCCGTCCTCGGCAGCCCTGCCTCGGCGGTGGACGACGGCACCGTGGCGTTCGCCGGGGCGGTCGGCGGCCGCACCGTCGTGACGATCGACCACGGTGACGGGCTGGTCAGCACGCTCGACTCGGTGACCCCCCTGGTCGCCGCCGGGGACGAGGTCGTGCAGGGTGCGCCGGTCGGCCGCGTCTCGGTCGGGCACTGTCCGGCGTCGGCGCCGTGCCTGCACCTCGGTGCTCGTGTCGACGGCCGCTACGTCGACCCGATGGCGTACCTGCCACCGGCCGAGTGGCCGGTGCTGCTGCCCGAATCGGCTTGGCCCGGGTGAGCGGAGCCGACCTGGACCGACCGAGAACCGACCGGGAACCGACCGGAACCGGACCGGACGCACGTCGGCGCAGGGTCAGGCGCGCGGGTGCGCCGTCCGGTACACCTCGCGCAGCCGGGCCGACGACACGTGCGTGTAGATCTGCGTCGTCCCGAGGCTGGCGTGACCGAGGAGTTCCTGCACCGCGCGCAGGTCCGCTCCGCCGTCGAGCAGGTGCGTCGCCGCGGTGTGCCGGAAGGTGTGCGGACCGCTCGGACCCTCGCCCGGCAGGTCACCGAGCAACCGGGCCACCACGCGGTAGGCACTGCGGACGCCGAGTCGGGCACCACGGTCACCGAGGAACAGCGCCGTGCCTGCAGGCCCCTCTGCCCGTGCGGCGAGGGTGGGCCGTCCGCGCTCGAGCCACGCCTCGAGTGCGTCCCGCGCCGGAACCCCGAACGGCACCACGCGTTCCTTGCCGCCCTTGCCGAGCACCCGCACGGTCAAGCGTCCGCGATCGACGTCGGTCACGTCGATCCCGACGAGTTCGCTGACCCGGATGGCCGCCGCGTACAGGAGCTCGACGAGGGCCAGGTCCCGCAACGCCGTCGGGTCGTCCGTCGCCGCCCGGGAACCGAGTCCGTCGAGCAGGGCGCGCACCTGGTCGGCCGACACCACGCGAGGCAGGTGTGCCCCACCCTTCGGGGCGCGGAGCCGGACCCCGGCGTCGGTCGTCGTCACCCCGGTCTCGCTCGCCCAACGCGTGAACGCCCGCACGGACGAAGACCGCCTGGCGATGGTCGACCGGGCGAGCCCCCGGTGGTCGGCGTCCCACAGCCAGTCACGCAGGAGCTCGAGCTCGACGTCGGCGACGCGGTCGATGCCGCGACCGTCCGCGAACGCCACGAGCTGCTCGAGGTCGTTGGCGTACGCGCGGAGGGTCTGCTCGCTGAGGCCACGCGCGTGCCGGGCGTGCCCGAGGAAGGCGTCCACCGCCACCACGAGTCGACCGTCCGTCCGCGCAACCACGACGCCAGCGTACGGCGACCGGACGTCATGCCCGACCCCACCCGCCGCCGGTGGCGACGACGAGTCCCTGCAGCTGTGCGAGCGCGAGCGCGTCGGCGACGTCGGCCGTCGACATGCCGGCCCGGCGGGCGATCTCGGCCTCGGGCAGGGCGCGACGGCCGAGCGCGTCGAGCACCCGGAGCACCTCGGGGTCCTGCCTGCCGGACAGGAGCGGTTCGTCCGGCACCGCTCCCCCGCTGGTCCCGGTCGCGGGCCTCGCCGCCGCTGCCGGATCCCCGGGGTGCACGACGATCTGCGCCCGCCCCTGTGCGATGAGCCGATGGCACCCGACCGAGGCCGAGGACGCGAACGCTCCCGGCACCGCGAACACGGGCCGGCCGAGCTGTGCGGCGTGGTGGGCGGTGTTGAGCGCCCCGGACCGGGCGCCCGCTTCGACCACGACCGTGACGTCGGCCAGCGCGGCGATCAGCCGGTTCCGGGCGAGGAAGCGCCACCGCGTCGGTCGTGTCCCCGGTGCCGACTCGGCGAGCAACGCCCCCTGCCGGGCCACGTTGTGGAGCAGTTGCGCGTTCCCCACGGGGTAGAGCTGGTCGATGCCGCCGGCCAGGACCGCCACAGTGGGCGTCCCGGCGGCGACGGCGACACGGTGCGCCACCGCGTCGATGCCGTAGGCACCCCCGCTCACGATGCGGCACCCGGCGTCCGCCGCCGTCGAGGTGATCTCCGCCGCGGCCTCGGCACCGGCCACCGTGTTCGCCCGGGACCCCACGACCCCGAGCGCCGGCATCCCGTCGCCGAGGTGCGCCCCCGAGCTGCGCGTCCAGAGGACCACCGGGGCGTGCGGCCCGAGGTCGTCCATCGCCGACGGCCACCCGTCGCTCCCGGGGACCAGCAGACCGGCTCCGACCGCGCCGGCCGCCGCGAGCACGTCGCCCACCTCGACAGTGGCCAATCGGGGCCGCCACCGTTCCACCGCGGTCTGCAGCACACCGAGCAGCACCGCTGGGTCCTCCGCACCCGGCACCTCGGCGTCGACGCAGCATCCCAGCAGCGAATCGAAGTCCTCGTCCGCGGCGAGCAGCACCGCACCGAGCGCACGCTCCGGTCCGAGGCCGGTGAGGAGCTCGCCGGCGACGGAGTCCCCCGGTTCGACGACGGCCGACCAGGCGACCCGTGCCGCGGCCTGCACCGGGTCCACCGCGGCACCGCTCGGCCCGAGCAGGCGCGCCACCGTGTCGAGGAGCTCCGTGCCCGCCGGGATCACAGCGCGCTCCGCAATGCGAGGGCACCGCGGACGTGCGCACCCGTGGGCCGCTCCACCGCGTCGAGGTCGGCGAGCGTCCACGCCAGTCGCATCACGCGGTCCCAGCCGCGCATGGTCAGGGTGCCGAGGTCGAGTGCCCGGTCGAGGTCTGCCGTCGACCCGGGTTCGATGCGCCCCTCGGCCCGGAGCCACGCCCCGGTGACCTCGGCGTTGCGCGACCATCCCGTGCCGCGCAGGCGCTCCGCCATCCGGGCGCGGGCTGCCGCGACCGCCGCACGGGCGACCGCCGTCGTCGGGGTGCTGCCGTCGGCGTCCCGCATCCGACCCGTCGTCACCCGCGGCACCAGCACCCGGATGTCCATCCGGTCGAGCAGTGGCCCCGACATCCGACCGAGGTACCGGCGCACGGTGCTCGCCGAGCACTCGCACGGCTGCCCGTGCGCACCACCGGCGTTGCCGCACGGGCAGGGGTTCGCCGCCAGGACGACCTGACAGCGTGCGGGGAACTCGGCTGCACCCGCCGCACGGTGGATCGTGATCCGACCGGACTCGAGCGGCTGCCGGAGCGCGTCGAGCACGGCCCGCGGGAACTCCGGCGCCTCGTCGAGGAACAGGATGCCCCCGGTGGCGCGCGACACGGCTCCGGGGCGCAGGACCCCCGACCCGCCGCCGATGAGCGAGACCGCCGACGCGGAGTGGTGCGGGGCTTCCCACGGTGGCTTCGTGCTCCACGAGGCGGGACCCAGCCCGGCGACGGACCGGACCGCGGCGACCTCGAGCGCGGTCTCGTCGTCGAGGTCGGGCAGCAACCCGGGCAGCCGCTCGGCGAGCATGGTCTTGCCCGCGCCCGGTGGCCCGAGCAGCAGTGCGTGGTGTCCCCCGGCTGCCGCGGCGATGAGTGCTCGGACGCCGACCGGGTTCCCCACGACGTCCGACAGCTCGGCCACGGGACGCGGCACCGACGTGACCGGGACCGGCAGCACCGGATCGACCTCGACCGCCGGCAGGAGTGCCCCGGCGTCGATCGCCGCCGCCCGCAACGAGTCCACGCCGCTGATCCGCACCCCGCCGACCACGCGGGCTTCGGTCAGGTTGCCGACGGGCAGCACCACGCGGTGCGCACCGGCGTCGCGCGCGGCGACCAGCATCGGGATCACCCCGGGGACCGGACGCACCCGCCCGTCGAGGCCGAGCTCGCCGATGTAGACGATGCGCTCCGAGACGTCCGGCGCGAGACCGGCTCCGGCGAGCACGGCCATCGCGATGGCGAGGTCGAACCCGGAACCGCGCTTCGGGATCGCCGCCGGGGTCAGGTTCACGGTGATCCGACGTGCGGGCAGCGGGCACCCCGCGTTCGCCGCCGCGGATCGCACGCGTTCCCGTGCCTCTCCCAGCGAGGTGTCCGGCAGCCCGATGATGCTGAACGCCGGGAGCTGACTGGTCAGGTGCGCTTCGACCTCGATGCGGCGACCGGTGACCCCGAGCAGCGCGACCGCGGCAGCGCGACCGATGCCCGTCACAGCACACCCGCCAGGTGCTCGACGACCGTGCGGGGACCGTCGACGTGGACCGCGACGACGTCCACCCGGACCGCGCGCGCCGAGACCTCGGGATGCGCGTCGAACCACTCGGGCACGAGTCGTCGCATCCGGGTGAGCTTCGCAGCGGTGATCGCCTCGAACGGGTGGCCGGTCGCGGCCCCGGAACGGGTCTTCACCTCGATGAACGCGAGTGTGCAGGAATCCCACGCGACGATGTCGATCTCGCCGCGGGCACACCGCCAGTTCCGCTCGAGCACGCGGAATCCCCGCGCTTCGAGCCAGACCACCGCTCGTTCTTCACCGAATCGTCCGAGTCGACCGTTCCGGAGCGACCGCCCCGGTGGACGTTGCACGTCTTGTTCCATGTCGTTGCCTCCACGACAACGATCTCCGGAACGAACGCCCCGATCGGCGGAGTCAGAGAGTCTGTGGAATCAGCACGGCCGAATTGCCCTCTGTGGAGGAAAGAAGAAGGACCCGGGCGATCGAGATCACCCGGGTCCTGCTGCGACGAGCGTCAGTGCGCTGCTGCGTAGGCTTCCTGCACCTGCGTCGAGATGCGGCCGCGGGACGAGACCTCGTACCCGTTCTCCTTGGCCCACTCGCGGATCTTGCCGAGCTCTTCCGAGTTGCCACGCTTCGGGGCGGACTTCGGGGCGGAACCGCCGCCGGTGCGACGACCGGAGACCTTGCGCGCTGCGGCGATGTAATCAGAGATCGCCTCGCGGAACTTGTCGACGTTGTCGTTCGACAGGTCGATCTCGTACGACGAGCCGTCGAACGCGAATTCGACCGTCCGGCCTTCACCGGTGGTGATGGGGGAATCGTCGAGGTCGTCGACGAGCTGGACGGTGACCTTCTGTGCCATGGGGTGCTCCTGTTCGTGGGGCGGTTAAATCCCCATCAGAATAGCGCGAACAATTCACCGCCGGTTCGGATCAGCGGCGATTCACCCAGAAAGAAGCAGAAGAAAGTAAATTGACGATCACTCGTCGAGTGCGAGTTCCTTCGGCAGTTCGAGTTCCCGCGTCGTGAGTTCCTCGACATTCACGTCCTTGAACGTGAGTACCCGGACACCCTTGACGAACCGGTCGGAACGGTAGACGTCCCAGACCCAGACGTCGTTCATCGTCAGTTCGAAGTAGAAGTCGTGCTCCGTGTCACGGCGCACGAGTTCGACCTCGTTCGCCAGGTAGAAACGGCGCTCCGTCTCGACCACGTAACGGAACTGCGACACCACGTCTCGGTACTCGCGGTACAGGGCCAGCTCGACCTCGCGGTCGTAGTCGTCGAATTCGTCCTCATCCATTGCGCCCACAGTCTACGGCGACCCAGGGCCGAGCGGGCGACGGGCTCAACCCGCGACGGCGTCGAGTTGGTCGAAGCCGTCCAGCGCGACGCTCGAGGCCTGGTGCAACCAGGACTTCCGGTGCAGCGCGTGCGCCCCGATCGTCCGGATCGCGTCGTAGTGCGCCGTCGACCCGTAGCCCTTGTTCGACACCCACCCGTAGTGCGGAGCCTCGTCGTGCGCCGAGATCATGAGCGCGTCACGGGCCACCTTCGCCACCACCGACGCCGCGGCCACCGAGGCACAGTCGCGGTCGGCCTTGACCCGGACGACGACCTCGAGCGGATCGGCGGCCGGACGGAGCGACGCGGGCAGGGCGCGGCTCAACCAGTCGAACGAGCCGTCGAGCACCACCACCGCGCCGTCGAGCGACACCCCGTCGGCGACCAGGGAGCCGAGCGCCTGCGCACCCGCTGCGCCGAGGGCCGGGACGATGCCCTGCTGGTCGACGAAGTCCGCCGATGCCATGCCGACCGCCGTGCGTGCCCAACGCTGCACGACGGGCACCAGGTCGGTGCGGCGCGCTTCGGAGAGCAGTTTGGAATCAGCGAGCCCCTGGGGCACACGACCGATGTCGAGCGTCACCGCGGCCACACCGACGCCGACCGGACCGGCGATGGCGCCACGGCCGACCTCGTCCATGCCGATGACCGTCACGCGGCCCTCGGCGAGCAGACGTTTCTCGAGCCGGAGCGACGGACGGACGGCGGTCACTCGTCGCGCTCCTCCACGCCGGCGAACACCTCGGGATGGTCGTCGAGCCACGTCCAGCGGCTCGCCGGCCAGGAGATGACGAACGCGCGGCCCGTCACGTCGGACATCGGGACGAAGCCCTTCGACGGGGTGTCGCCGTTGTACCGGGAGTCCTTCGAGTCGTTCCGGTTGTCGCCCATCACCCAGATGGTGCCCTTCGGCACGGTGACCGAGAAGTCGGTCGCCGAGGCCGGGGCGCCGGCGGGGAGCTTCAGGTACGGCTCCTTGATCGGCACACCGTTCACCGACATCTGCCCGAGGTCGTTGCAGCAGGACACCTTGTCACCGGGCAGACCGATGACGCGCTTGATCAGGTGGTCGTCGCTGTCACCGGTGCCGAGACCGACCTGGGTCAGGGCCCAGTCGATGGCCTTGGCGGGCTGGGTGTCCGGCGTGACGCTCGGCACCTCGGATCCGGTGAGCCAGCCGCCCGGGTCCTTGAACACGACGACGTCTCCCCGCTTCAGCGCCACGGCGCCGGGGACGAGCTCGTTGACGATCACCCGGTCGTTGATCTGCAGCGTGTTCTCCATCGACGCCGACGGGATGTAGAACGACCGGATCAGGAACGTCTTGACCAGGAACGACACGAGCAGCGCCGCGATGAAGATGATGACGAGGTCGCGGAGGAATGTGAGGACACCGTTCCGTTGCTTCTCGGCACGTGGCCTGCGCCCGGAATCCTCTGTCGTGTCCGTCATTTCCGCTCTCGTTCGAACCACTGACTCCCCGCAATGGGAAGAGCCCCCCGTCGATGCACAACCGTACATGGACGAGGGGCTCGCAGCGTCGTCCGGCTCGCGGACGTTCACTGTGAAGGCGATCAGGCGTCGCGCTTCTCCTTGATCTTGCGGCGGGCCGCCTTGCCGCGGAGCTCGCGCAGGTAGTAGAGCTTCGCACGACGGACATCACCCTTGGTGACGATCTCGATGTGGTCGATGATCGGCGAGTGCACGGGGAACCAGCGCTCGACGCCGACCTGGAAGCTCACCTTGCGGACCTTGAAGGTCTCGCCGATGCCGTGGCCCTGACGGCCGATGACGACTCCCTGGAAGACCTGGATACGCGAGCGCGTGCCTTCGATGATGTTGACGTGCACCTTGATGGTGTCGCCGGGGCGGAAGTCCGGGACGTCGGTACGCAGCGATGCTGCGTCGACGTTGTCGAGGAGCTGGCTCATGGTGGGTTTCACTCTCTGCGGACGCGCACGGGTCGCCGCGGATCGAAGGTTCGGAAAGTGGTGGTGCGTGCCCGGTGTCGGCGACTCCCCCGTGGCAGAGTCCAGCCAGGGCACAGCGTTCAATACTGCCACAGAGAGCGCGGGAGACAAAACGACGAGGATGGACCCATGATCGAACTCCGCACCCCCGCCGAGCTGGACGGACTGCGCGTCGCCGGCCGGTTCGTGGCCGACGTCCTCGACGAGCTGCTCGAGACCGTCGACGTCGGCGTCAACCTGCTCGACCTCGACCGCGTCGCGGCCAGGATGATCGCCGAACGCGGCGCGGAGAGCTGCTACGTCGACTACCACCCGTCGTTCGGCATGTCTCCGTTCGGCAAGAACCTCTGCACCTCGGTGAACGACGCCGCCCTGCACGGCCTGCCGCACGACCGCACCCTGCAGGACGGCGACCTGGTGAGCCTGGACTTCGCCGCGAGCG
Organism: Curtobacterium sp. MCLR17_039; assembly: GCF_003234745.1. NCBI lineage: Bacteria > Bacillati > Actinomycetota > Actinomycetes > Micrococcales > Microbacteriaceae > Curtobacterium > Curtobacterium sp. MCLR17_039. Next base: position 68,719 of record NZ_QKTF01000002.1, on the reverse strand, counting down.
TGGACGGCTGGGTCGCGGACTCCGCCGTCAGCGTCCAGGTCGGCACGCCGCGCGACGAGGACCAGGCCCTGATCGCCACGGTCGAGCGAGCACTCGCCGCCGGCATCGGCCAGGCGGCTCCCGGCAACAAGCTCGGCGACGTCTCGCACGCCATCGGTCACGTCGCACACGAGGCCGGTCACGACGTGAACCTGCAGTTCGGCGGGCACGGCGTCGGTCGCACCATGCACGGGGACCCGCACGTGCCGAACGACGGCCGTCCGGGTCGCGGCCTGAAGCTCCGACCGGGGCTGGTCGTCGCGATCGAGCCGTGGCTCATGCAGACGACCGACGAGCTCTACCAGGACGACGACGGCTGGACCCTGCGCAGCGTCGACGGCTCACGTGCCGCGCACGTCGAACACACGGTGGCGGTCACCGAGGCCGGCCCCGAGGTCCTGACCCTGCGTCGCGCCCAGCGCGACCAGTAGCGAGCCTGGAGGCGCGGCACCAGCTGGCACCGCACCTCCAGTCCGTCACGCGTCGTCCCCACCCCACGGAAGCGACAGATCTCGCGGCCCGCGGACCGTCACAACAGCGAAAGCGACAGATCTCCGCGGATGTTCCGCGGAGATCTGTCGCTTTCGCGAGACGGGTGACGCTACGCGTCGGGCAGCAGGTCCGGACGGACGCGCCGTGTCCGCTCCAGCTGCTGCTCGTGCCGCCAGGCACCGACGCGGGCGTGGTGCCCGCTGAGCAGGACGTCGGGGACGTCGAGGCCGCGCCACGACGCGGGCTTGGTGTACGAGGGGTACTCGAGCAGGCCGTCCTCGTGGGACTCCTCGACCAGCGACTCGGGGTTGCCGACGACGCCGGGGACGAGTCGGCCGACGGCCTCGATCATCGCCATCGCGGCGACCTCGCCGCCGTTCAGCACGTAGTCGCCGAGCGAGAGCTCGACGACGGTGGCGCGCGACGACGCCCACTCGAAGACGCGGGCGTCGATTCCCTCGTACCGCCCGCAGGCGAACACGAGGTGCTCCGACGTCGACGCGAGCGACCGCGCGATGGACTGCGTGAAGGGCGTGCCGGCCGGCGTCGGGACCACCAGGGTCGATGAACCGTCGGGCCGGAAGAGCGCCTCGAGCGCCTGGGCCCACGGCTCCGGCTTCATCACCATGCCGGCGCCACCGCCGTACGGCGTGTCGTCGACGGTGCGGTGCCGGTCGGTGGTCCACGACCGCAGGTCGTGCACGTGCAGGTCGAGCAGTCCGCCGGAGCGGGCCTTGCCGAGCAGGGACACGTCGAGCACGGAGAAGAACTCCGGGAAGATCGTGACGATGTCGATCCGCACGGGGACTAGTCCGTGACCGTCTCGGGGCGCGAGGTGTCCTCGGGGTCCTCGAACAGCCCCTGCGGCGGCGTGACCGTGACGGTGCCGGCCGCGATGTCGACCGCCGGCACGATGGCCGAGACGAACGGCACGAGGACCTCGCCGCGGGACGGCGTGTCGATCGCGAGCAGGTCCTGGGCGGGCATGTGGTCCACACGGGCGACCGTGCCGACCTCGACGCCGTCACGCAGGACCTTGAGCCCGACGAGCTGGTGGTCGTACCAGGCGTCGTCCTCGCCGGTCTCGGCGTCGGCGTCCTGCTCGACCCAGAGGATGATGCGCGCCAGGGACTCGGCCGCAGTGCGGTCGTCGATCCCGGCGAAGAACGCGACGGGGTGACCGTTGTACCAGCGGAGTTCGTCCAGCTCGAGGGTCTTGCCCGACCACGGTGAGTCGTCGGGGACCTGGAGCGTGAAGGTGGCGCCCGGGGTGAACCGACGATCCGGGTCGTCGGTGTAGAGCTCGAGCTTGATGCCGCCCTTGAGCCCGTGCGCCTTCGTGATTCGACCCACCCGGAGCTGGGTCGTCTCCCTAGGAATCGGTGTCCACCACGTCGACCCGCACGCGCTTGCCGTCGGCCAGGGCCGTGACGAGGGTGCGGAGCGCCTTGGCGGTGCGCCCGGCGCGACCGATCACGCGGCCGAGGTCCTCGGGGTGCACGCGCACCTCGAGGACCTCGCCGCGTGGGGAGGTGGAGCTGGCGACGCGCACGTCGTCAGGGTGATCGACGATCCCCTTGACGAGGTGCGTCAGCGCGGATTCGAGCAAGGACTACGCCTCGGTCGTCTCGTCGGCGGTCTCGGCGTCGTCGGCCTTGGCGGCGGGAGCCGTCTTCTCCGACTTCGGCTTGAGCACGGCCTTCTTCGAGGAGTCGACCTGGAAGGCCGGCTTCGGCTCGGCGACCTTGACCTTGGACTCGGTGTCCTTCTCGCCCTTGAACTTGGCCCAGTCGCCGGTCAGCTTGAGGAGGGCCGCGACCTGCTCGGTCGGCTGCGCGCCGACGCCGAGCCAGTAGAGCGCACGCTCGGACTCGATCTTGATGACCGAGGGCTCCTCGGTCGGGTGGTACTGACCGATCTCCTCGAGGACACGACCATCGCGCTTGGTGCGCGAGTCGGCGACGACGATGCGGTAGTAAGGCGCACGGATCTTACCGAGACGCTTCAGACGGATCTTGACAGCCACAATTGCTCCTGTTTGCTTTCGTTGTGGTTGAACTGGAACCGCGGGCGTGGGGGCACACACGGCGAAAGCTCGAGAGAGATCGCTCACAGCTGGATAGAGGGTCGAGCTGCGGCGATTCGACCGTTCATTCTTGCAGATTCCCGGCCGTGATGCGAGCCGACTCGCTACGGCGCGAGGCGTCGCACCGCTTCGAGGGCCTCGGACGTCGCCCGGACCGCGTCCACGCTCCGTGCGTCGCGCGCGCCGCCGACGACGGCGTACGGCACGCCGGCGGCCTGGAGGCCCGTGGCGAGTCCGTCAGGCGCGTCGCCCTCGGCGTCGGTCGCGCGCTCCTGCCCGGCGCAGACCACGACGGTGTCCGCCGGCACGCCGACCTCGTCCCCGTGCTCGTCGCGGATCCAGAGCACCCCGGGTTCGATGCGCAAGTACTCCTGCACGCCGCCGACCATCCGCACCCCGGCATCCCGCAACCGACCGATCGCGACCCAGCGCGAGGTGATGCCGATCCCCTGGCCGAACTTGCCCGAACGCCGGAGCACCGTCACCTGCGACCCCGGTCGGGTGGTGCGCCGTGCCGCGGGGAGCCGCTGCGGCACGTCGCCGACGAGCTCCTCGGACACGTCGAGGTCCCAGCGGGCCGCGAACTCGGCGGCCCGGACGACCTCGTCGGGTGACTCGGTCAGGAACGCCGCGGTGTCCACGCCGATGCCACCGCCGCCGATGATCGCGACGGTGCCCTCGGGTACGCCGTTCCGCAGGGCCTGCTCGTAGGACAGCACGTGCGGCAGGTCGCTGCCGGGGACGTCGATGCTCCGCGGGACCACCCCGGCCGCGAGCACGACGGCGTCGCTGTCGACGAGGTCCCGAGCCGTGGCCGGGCGTCCGAGGTGGATCGTGGCGCCCCGCTCCGCGAGCTCGGCGCGGGCGGACCGCACCGTGGCGGCGTAGTCCTCCTTTCCCGGGACGAGTGCGGCGAGGCCGAACTGGCCGCCGAGGCGGTCGGAGGCCTCCCAGACGGTGACGTCGTGGCCCCGTCGGGCGGCGTCCACCGCGGCGGCGAGCCCGGCCGGTCCGCCACCGACGACGTCGACGCGCTTCGGGTCCGCGGTCGGCCGGGCGGGGAAGGCCACCTCGCGGGCGGCACGGGGGTTCACGAGGCAGGACACCGGTGCGCCGATGATCGAGCGGTCGAGGCACGCCTGGTTGCAGCCGATGCAGGTGTTCACCAGGGCGAACCCGCCCGCGAGCGAGCGCGACACGATGGCGGGGTCGGCGAGGAACGGCCGGGCGAGCGCGACGGCGTCGATCAGGCCGTCGCTGAGCACGGCTTCACCGTCGCGCAGGTCCGTCATCCGGTTCGAGGCGATCACGCGGACGTCCGGGTACGCGGACGAGCGCACCACCGCGGCGATCCGTGCCGCGTACGCCAGCCAGGCCCCGTGCGGCACCGAGGCCTGCACGGTCGGGGTGCGGGACTCGTGCCAGCCGATGCCGACCGAGATGCCGTCGAGCCCGAGCGGCAGCAGGTCGTGCACGAGCGCGTCGACCTCGTCGTCGGTCGACGAGCCGGGCATCAGGTCCGCGCCGGACAGCCGGATCGTCACGGCCAGCTCGGGCACCGCGGCGCGCACGGCCCGGACGACCTCGATCGCGAAGCGCCGACGCCGTTCCGCATCCCCGCCCCACTCGTCGTCGCGCAGGTTGGTCAGCGGCGACTGGAACTGGTTGATCAGGTACCCCTCGGACGCCATGATCTCGACGCCGTCGAACCCGATCGCGCGGGCGGTGCGGGCCGCGGCGGCGAAGTCCTCGATGGTCCGCTCGACCTCGGCCGACGTCAGCTCGGTCGGCACCACACCGCGGGCGGCCGCCCACGGCAGGGCCGAGGGTGCCACGACGCGCTGCGGGTCGCCGTGCCGGTCGACCATGCCCGACGCCAGCGCGTACCGCCCGGCGTGGAACAGCTGCGCGAGGATCGTCCCGCCCTCGTCGTGCACGGCGTCGACCGCCACCCGGAACCGCTCGTCGGCTCCCCCGACGCCGAACACCGCGAAGTCCGGACCCCCGCGGGCCTCGTCGTTCACCGCGATGCCGCCGGTGATGATGCACGCCGCCCCGCCGGCCGCCCGTTCGCGGTAGAAGGCGGCCATGCCGGCTCCGCCGTCGTCGTGCACCTCGAGCCCGGTGTGCATCGACCCCATCACCACCCGGTTCGCCAGGTGCAGGGGGCCGAGGGTCCAGGGTGACGCGACGGTCCGGAGGGACTCCGGCACGACGGGGGCGGAAGCGACGCTGCTCATGCGCCTATTCTGCGGTGTCCGCGCCCGGAGCGTCGGCCGGCAGCACCGCGTCGCGGAGGGGCGACGTCGTGTCCGACCAGTACGGCGGGGCGATGACCGTCAGACCGCCGTCCACCGAGAGCACCTGCCCGGTGATGTACCCGGCCTTGTCCGACAGCAGGAAGTCGACGGCGTCAGCCATGTCGTCGGCCGTCCCGGGGCGCTGCAGCGGGAGCTTCTCGAGGACGGTGTCCATCGGCGCCTGGCCGGGGACCTTCGTGTAGAAGTACTCGAGCGAGTCGGTGTCGATGAGGCCGCCGTTCACCGCGTTGACGGTGATCTGGCGCGGACCGAACTCCACCGCCATGTACTTCATGTACGCCTCGCTCATGGCCTTGGCGGCACCGAGTGCGGCGTAGGTCGGGAACGCCCGGATCGATCCGTACGACGTCACGACGACGATGCGGCCACCCCGGTCCATCAGTTCCGCCGCGCGCTGGGCGCCGAGCACGAACGAGCGGGCGTTCGTGGCGTAGCTGCGGTCGAGGTGGTGCAGCTTGAGGTCCGCGACGGGCTTGAACGCGCTGGCCGCGGCGTTCGCGACGAACATGTCGAGGCGTCCGTAGGTGTCGCGCACCAGGTCGAACAGGGCGTCGATCGACTCCGGCTGCTCGATGTCGACCTGCGCCGTGATGCCGTCGCCGCCGGCCGCCCTGACGTCGGCCAGGGACTCCTCGGCCAGGTCGGCGTTGCCCTTGTACGTCACCACGACGGTGACGCCGCGCTGGCCGAGCTTCTGCGCGAGCAGGCGGCCGATGCCGCGCGAAGCGCCGGTGATCAGTGCGATGGGCGAGCTGAGTGCGATGGGTGCGTTGGTGCTGTGGGTCACTTCGGTCCTTCAGGTGGGTGGGTGACGGACGGGAGGCGCGGGGCGGGCCCGCACCGCGCCTCCCGTCCGGTCCTGGGTTGCGGTCTAGAACCCGGCCTGGCCGGTCACGACGGCGCGGCCGACGATCAGCTTCTGGATCTCGTTGGTGCCCTCTTCGAAGCGCTGCGCGCGTGCGTCGCGGTAGACGCGCTCGATGGCGTTGCGCTTCCAGTAGCCCTGCCCACCGTGCACCTGCAGGGCCTTGTCGGTGACCCGGGCGAGCATGTCGACGGCGACCATCTTCGAGGCGCTGGAGAGTGTGCCGGCGTCGGGGCGGTCCGCTTCGTAGGCGCGAGCGGCCTCGAGCACCAGGGCGCGGGCGGCGGCGATGTCGGCGTAGTTCTCGGCCAGGTAGAACTGGATCGCCTGCCGGCTGGAGAGCCGCTTGCCGAACGTCTCGCGCTTGTTGGCGTACTCGACGGCGAGCTCGTTCGCCCGCTCGGCGAGACCGACGGCGCTCATCGCGACGGACACCCGGCTCGGCAGCAGGAAGCCGCCGAGCGCGACCTCGAGGCCCTGGCCTTCCTCGCCCAGGCGGGCGCTGGCCGGGATCGGGGTCTCGGTGAACCGCAGGATCGCGTGGTCGGTGCCGCGGATGCCCATGGTGTCGGAGTCGTCGATCACCTCGGCACCCGGCAGCCCGCTGTTCGGCATCAGGAACGCGACCGTGCCGTCCTGGCCGCTGGTGCCCTCCAGCCGAGCGGCGATGAGCCAGTGGTCGGCCTTGACCCCGAAGGTGATGAGGTGCTTCTCGCCGTTCATCACGTAGGTGTCGCCCTCGCGCCGGACCGTCGTGCGGATGTCCGCTCCGGTGCCCGCGGTGGCCTCGGTCAGGGTGAACGCGACGAGCGTGTCGCCCGCGACGGACGGCTTGACGACCTGCTCGATCTGCTCCGGCGTCGCGTAGGGGGCCATCGCGCGCCAGGTGCCGTTGATGACGTGCACGAGCATGCGGATGGAGGCGTGCGAGCGGGAGACGACCTCCATGATCTCGAGGTAGCGCGAGAAGGGGATCGCCCGTCCGCCGAGCTCCGTCGGGGCGGCGAGGCTGAGCCACCCGTTCTCCTTGAGCTCCTGGAACAGCTCGGGGGCGACCCGGCCCGTGCGCTCGATCTCGTCCGCCCACGCCTCGCCGGGGCCGCGGACCCACTCGGTGACCTCGGCCTTGAGCTGCTGGAAGGCGGCTTCGTCGAAGCCCGTGCTCGTCTGCTCGACGATCGTCATCGTGTCTCGTTCTCCTTCGTCGCGACGAGCGCGGCCGCCTGCTCGCGCAGGATGTTCTTCTGGACCTTGCCGACCGCGTTGCGCGGCAGCTCGGTGGTGTACTCGAGTCGTTCCGGCCAGTAGTACTTGCTCACGCCGGCCGTGTCGAGGTACTGCTGCATCCCGGCGAAGTCGAGCGGCTCGTCCGCGCGGGCGTTCACGACCCAGGCGCAGGCACGCTCACCGAGCCGCTCGTCCGGCATCGCCACGATCGCGACGTCCGTGACCAGCGGGTGCTGGTACAGCAGGTTCTCGATCTCGACGACGGGGATCTTCTCGCCGCCGCGGTTGATGACGTCCTTGATGCGGCCCGTGATCGACAGGAAGCCCTTCTCGTCGACCTTCGCCAGGTCGCCCGTGCGGTACCAGCCGTCCGCCGTGAACACGTCGTCGGTCAGGTCCGGGCGGTCGAGGTAGCCCGCGAACATCGTCGGCGAGTGCAGCTCGAAGTTGCCCTCGGTACCGGCGGGCAGCTCGATCCCCGCGTCGTCGACGATGCGGATCGAGATGCCCGGCAGCGCCCGGCCGTCGTGGCCGTGGGCGTCGGCGGGGTCGTCGCTGGGGCTGGACAGGGCCCCGAGACACGTCTCGCTCGTCCCGAAGGCGCCGAGGATGGCGCTGCCGAGCACCGTGCTCGCTCGCTGGGCCAGTGCACGGGGCACCGCGGCGCCCGTCGGCACGAAGATCCGGAGCGACTCCGGCTGCGGTGCACCGGCCTCGACCAGGTCGACGAGGTCGGTCAGGAACGGCGTCGCGCACTGCACGAAGGACGCCCGGGCGACGCCGAACGCCTGCTCGAGTGCGACCCGGCCGTCCCACACCGGCTGGATGACCTGCGGGGCACCGAGCCGGAACGCCAGCAGCATGCCGTACAGGAACCCGGTCTGGTGAGCGAGCGGCGACGGGATGTAGATGCGGTCGGCGCTGGTCAGCCCGGACTGCGCCACGTGCATGGCGGTCGCGAGTCCGAGCGTGCGGTGCGGGTGCTGCACGCCCTTCGGCTCCCCCGTGGTGCCGGAGGTGAAGAGCAGCTGGCAGACGTCGTCCGGTCCGGGAGCGTGCGACGCGATCTCGTCGACGTCGACGTGCACGGCTGCCAGGGCGTTCTCGAAGTAGCGCCAGTGCCAGTCGCTCGCCACGACGCGCTCCAGGGCGTCAGCGGGCAGCGGCGGCTGGTTCGTCGGGGTGTCCCCCTGCCCGCGGGCCTCGGCGCGGAGCACGATGACGTGCTCGAGCGACAGGCGACGGTCCTGCGCGGCGGCCTCGTCGATGACGTCGAGGAGTTCGAGTGCGGGGCGGCGCTTCCGGAACACGTTCGGCAGGAAGACCACGCGGGCCTTCGATCGCGCCAGCGTCATCGTGGTCTCGCGGGGACCGAACACCGGCATGATCGGGGTGGCGACGGCGCCGATCTGGATCGCACCGAGGGTGATCGACACGAACTCGCGCCAGTTGGGCAGCTGCATCGCGACGGATTCACCCGTGCGCACGCCGAGTTCGAGCAGCAGGGCGGAGACCCGGTCGGCCTCGTCCTGCAGCTCCTTCCACGTGGTGTTCGCGGGGGTCGCACCGCCGACCTCGATCACGGCCAGGCCGTCGGGGTCGGTCTGCGACAGGGCGCGGACCCGCTCGCTCAGGACGAGCGGGTCGGCGTCGACGCCGGCGAGCTCGGGCACGGCGACGGCGGGCTGCGGGACGGCGGGCTGCGGGGCGGCGGGCTGTGCGGCGGGCTGCGCGACCGGCTGGTCGGTTGGCTCGGGCGCCGCAGACGTCTCGAGGGGCGTGCCCAGGTGCGTGCGGACCCCGTCGGCCTCGGCGGCGTCGATCCGGTCGTCCCGCGCCACCTGGGCTGCGAGCCGGTCACCGACGGACATGTCGAGCCCGACGGAGTTCATCGCCTCGAGGAACGTCGGGTAGGAGATCCGGTAGGCACGCGGGTAGGTCAGGCCGGACACCCCGTCGGCACTCGACGCCGCGACCGCGAGGGACATCAGCACACGGTGGTCGTTGAACGAGGACATCGGCGCACCCTGCAACCCGGCCGCGCCGACGCCGGTGACCCGCAGCTCGTCCGCGCCCTGCTCGGCACGGCCGCCCATCCGGTTCAGCTGGAGCATCGCCGCCACGCGGTCGGATTCCTTCAGCCGGATGTGCGCCACGTTCCACAGTCGGCTGGTGCCCTCGGCGAAGGTGGCCATCGTCGACAGCACGGGCAGCAGGTCCGGGATCGGACGGCAGTCGACGTCGAGCGGCCGGAGCGGGGACCCGTCGTGCTCGATCCGGACGAAGCCGGTCTCCTCGTCGATCCGCATCGGCACGCCCATCGCGGTCGCGAGGTCCAGGAACTCGCTCTCCGGGTGGTCCGTCTCGGCCGTCGTCGTGGCCGTCATGCCGCGCAGCAGCACGTTCGACTCGCGGGTGCCGGCCGCCGCGATGCCGAACGCTGCGGACCCGATGTCGGGCGGGATGACGTAGTCGTGCGGGGTGGCCTGCTGGCCCGCCGGGATCCGGTACTCGAGCCAGTCGTCGGAGACCTCGACCGTCAGGCCGAACTGCCGCATCATCCGCACGGTGAGCTCGACGTAGGGCTGCTCGTTGAGCCGCCCGCCGGTGATGTGGATCCGGGTCTCGTGCTCGGCGAACGGGGCCACCAGCAGCAGCCCGGACACCCACTGCGACAGGGTGCCGGCGATCGTCACGTCGCCGCCGCGCGGACGCCTGGGCTGCACGGTGACGGGCGGGCAGTCGTTCGTCGCCTCGAGCTCCACCCCCATCTGCGTCAGCGAGGTGAGCAGCGCCTTGATCGGGCGGCGCTGGAAGTACTTCATGCCCGACAGGGTCATCGGACGGTCGGCCAGCGAGGCGAGCCCGGTCATGAAGTAGAGCGTGGTGCCCGAGGACCCCATGTTGAGCAGTCCGTCGGCACCGCGCGAGCCGTGGTCCACGACGTCGGTCGCCCGGTACCGGCCGCCCAGCCCGGTCACGTGGTACGCGTTCCCGCGACGCTTGACGTCGACGCCGAGCGCGCGGAGCGTGCCCACGGTCCACTCCACCTGTCGCGTCGCGCTGACCCCGGAGACGACACTCGTCCCCTTCGCCAGCGACGCGAGCACCAGCGCGCGGTGCGCGTGGTACTTCGAGACCGGGATGTCGAGTTCTCCGACGAGCGGGGCGTTCGTCCCGCGCACCACCAACTGCATGCGTACCTCTTCCCTGTAGGAACATTTCAACGGTACGCCCGGAGTGGAACTAGTTGCAGGACGATCCGCACGATCGGGACAACGCTTCGTTGTGCGTGTCCGACAAGGACCCGGGCAGGATGGACGGCATGGACATCCGCTTCACCGAGTCCCGCCCGTCGACCATCGGCGTCGAGTGGGAACTCCCCCTGGTCGACCGGGCGACCGGCGACCTCGCTCCCCGTGCCCCCGCCGTCATCGCCGCCGTGCACGAGCGGCTCGGCGACCACGACCGCGTCACCGAGGAGCTGCTGACCAACACGGTCGAGGTCGTCTCGAGCGTCCACGACCGCGTGGGGGCTGCGACGAGCGAGCTGTCCGGCATCATCGGCGAGGTCATCGACGCCGCCGAACCGCTCGACGCCCAGGTGATGTGCTCGGGCACGCACCCGTTCGCGGTGTGGGACCAGCAGGAGATCACTCCGGACAGCGAGCACTACACGACGCTGATCGACCGCACCCGCTGGTGGGGACGCCAGATGCTCATCTGGGGCGTGCACGTGCACGTCGGCATCGACGACCGCGACAAGGCGGTCCCGATCATGAACGCGATGCTCGCCTACGTCCCGCACCTGCAGGCGTTCACCGCGTCGAGCCCGTTCTGGGGCGGCACCGACACCGGGTACGCCTCGAACCGCGCCCTCATGTTCCAGCAGCTCCCGACCGGCGGGCTCCCGCCGCAGCTCGGCGCCTGGGCGAACTTCGAAGAGGTCGTCGGCGACCTCACGCACACCGGCGTCATCGACGGCGTGAAGGACCTGCGCTGGGACATCCGACCGTCGCCGGGCTGGGGCACCCTGGAGAACCGGGTCTCCGACGGCATCTCGACCCTGCACGAGGTCGGCGCCGTCACCGCGCTCGTGCAGTGCCTGGTCACCGCCTGCTCGGACCGGCTCGACGCCGGTGAGACCCTGCCCACCATGCAGCCGTGGTTCATCCGCGAGAACAAGTGGCGCGCGGCCCGCTACGGCATGGAGGCCGAGATCATCACGAACGTCGCCGGCGACGAGCGGCTCGTGACCGACGAGGTACACGACCTCGTGCAGCGGCTCGACCCGATCGCCGAACGGCTCGGCTGCCTCGACGAGCTGCACCACCTCGACACGATGATCGAGCGCGGCGCCTCGTACCAGCGGCAGCTGCAGGTCGCGCAGGAGAACGGCGGCGACCTGCGCGCCGTGGTCCGCCACCTGGTCACCGAGTTCCGCGACGCGCTCTAGCCGCGACCGGACCACCCCGGGCATACCTGGCCGAATCGGGCGTACCTGGCCGAATCGGGCGTACCTGGTCGTTCCTTTCGACCAGGTACGCCCGATTCCACTTTCCATCGCGCGTGCGATGGGAAGGAACGTCGCGACGCGACCGGACGACGGACGGGAGGCCCGGTGCCAGCTGGCACCGGGCCTCCCGTCCGTCAGGTGGTCGCGATCGCGAGCCGCGTCAGCGACCCAGGAACTTCTGCAGCGACGCGAGCTCTTCCTCGGTCGGTGCCTTGCCGCCCTTGGCGCCCCCGAGGCCGAGGCCGGACCCCTGCGGGGCCTGCTGCGGCGCAGCCGCCGCGCCGGCAGCCAAGGCCGCGCGCTTGGCGGGGTTGCCCACCTTCGACTTCTTCTTGCCGCCCTGCTGCTGCTTCTTGCCGCCGTGCATGCCCGGGATCGGACCCATGCCCGGCATCTGCGGCACGCCACCGCGGGCGACGGTCTTCATCATCTTGGCGGCCTGCTCGAAGCGGTTCACCAGCGCGTTGACCTCGGTGACCGTCGATCCGGCACCGCGCGCGATGCGCAGACGACGCGAACCGTTGAGGAGCTTCGGGAGCTCGCGCTCCTGGGGCGTCATCGACTGGATGATCGCCTCGGTGCGGACGATCTCGCGCTCGTCGAAGTTGTCGAGCGCCTCGCGCATGCCCTTGGCTCCCGGGAGCATGCCGAGCATGCCCTTGATGGAGCCGGCCTTGCGGAGCTGCTGCATCTGCTGCAGGAAGTCGTTCAGCGTGAAGTTGTCGGTCGCGATCTTGTCCGCGACCTTGCGCGCCTCTTCCTCGTCGAAGGCGCCCTGCGCCTGCTCGATGAGGGACAGGATGTCGCCGAGGTCGAGGATGCGGCTCGCCATGCGGTCCGGGTGGAACGGCTCGAAGTCGTCGAGCGACTCACCCGTCGACGCGAACATGATCGGACGGCCGGTCACGCTGGCCACCGACAGGGCGGCACCACCGCGGGCGTCACCGTCGAGCTTCGAGAGCACGACACCGGTGAAGTCGACGCCTTCCTGGAACGCACGGGCCGTGTTGACGGCGTCCTGACCGATCATCGCGTCGATGACGAACAGGACCTCGTCCGGGTCGACGGCCTTGCGGATGTTCGCGGCCTGCTTCATCAGCTCGGCATCGACACCGAGTCGACCTGCGGTGTCGACGATGACGGTGTCGTACTGCTGGTCGATCGCGGCCTTGATGGCGTTCTTGGCGACCTTGACCGGGTCGCCGACACCGTTGCCGGGCTCGGGAGCGAAGACGTGCACGCCGGCCTGCTCGCCGACGACCTGCAGCTGCTGCACGGCATTCGGACGCTGGAGGTCCGCCGCGACGAGCATCGGGGTGTGGCCGTCCTTCTTGAGCCACTTGCCGAGCTTGCCCGCGAGGGTGGTCTTACCGGCACCCTGCAGACCCGCGAGCATGATGACCGTCGGCGGCTTCTTCGCGAACTCGAGCCGTCGCTGCTGCCCGCCCAGGATGCCGACGAGTTCCTCGTTGACGATCTGGACGACCTGCTGCGCCGGGTTGAGCGCGCGGTTGACCTCGTCGGAGAGGGCACGCTCGCGCACCGATGCGGTGAACGCCTTGACTACCTCGAGCGCGACGTCGGCGTCGAGGAGCGCCCGCCGGATCTCGCGGACGGTGCCGTCGACGTCGGACGGAGTCAGCCGACCCTTGCTCCGCAGATTGCGGAAGGTCTCGGTCAGCCGATCGGAGAGTGAACCGAATTGCGCCATGATCCGTCGATTCTACAAGGCTCCCGCCGACGGCACCGGCCCGTTCACCGCAGGAGGACACCCTCGGTCAGTCCGACCGGTGCGTCGAGCCCCACGTCGATGACCACCGGCGCGCTCGACGGACTCCGGTCACCGGTCGGGAACCAGCGCCGGTCGGGCGACACCAGGATCACGAGACCGTCCACGTCACCGACCGCCGCGAAGGACTCCCCCGGCGGGTTGGCGTACGGCTCGAGACCGGCGCGTCGCAGGGCCGAGGCTGCGCCGAGGACGTCGGGCACGGGGACGCCGACCTCGCTGACCGAGACGAGCGGGACGCCGGCGTCGGTACCGGCGCCGACGCGCCGGGCGCCCGGCTCCAGGTCCCGCCGCTCGATGAGTTCGAGGAGCTGCTGGTCGGGCCCCTCGAAGTAGACCGACCGCGAGTTCCAGTTCGGCGGCCCCTCGAACTCGTCCTGGTCAGCGGTACCGAGCACCGTCGTCAGTCCGGCGATCCAGGCCTTGGCCGCGTCGAAGGTCCCCGTGGGGATCGTGATCGCCAGGTGCAGGGCTCCGGTCATCTCCGGCAGTTCACGGAACACGAGGAGCGTCGACCCCACCACGATGCGCACCGTGGTGTCGACGATCTCGACCGAGCACCCCAGTCGTTCGTAGAACCGGGCGGTGTCGGCGAGCGAGCGGGTGGCGAGCTGTACCTGTCGGATGTCCATGCCCCCATCGGACCATCTCAACCTTTGTTGAGGTCAAGCACCCCCGTTGTTGGACGCCGTCCAGAAACTGTCGTACGCTCGCCGCATGCCGGAACTCGAGATCGTCCGCCACCACGGCCTGCTCGACTACTCGGACGGCCTCGCCCTGCAGCGGGACCTGCACGCCGACGTCGTCGCCGGCCGTTCCCCCGGGGCCCTCGTGCTGTGCGAGCACCCGTCCGTGTACACCGCCGGACGCCGCACCGAACCGTCCGACCTGCCGACGAACGGCGCCCCGGTCGTCGACACCGACCGCGGCGGACGCATCACTTGGCACGGCCCGGGGCAGCTGGTCGCCTACCCGATCGTCCGGCTCGCCGAACCCCTCGACGTCGTCGCCTGGGTGCGCGACCTGGAGCAGGTCGTCATCGACGCCGCGGCTGCCGTCGGCGTGCACGCCGAACGGGTCGCGGGTCGCAGCGGCGCCTGGGTGCCGGGCACGGACGGCTCCCCCGCCGCCAAGGTCGGCGCGATCGGCCTGCACGTCGCCGAGGGCGTGACGAGTCACGGCATCGCGATCAACTGCGACAACGCCCTCGACGCCTACGCCGCGATCGTCCCGTGCGGCATCGCGGACGCCGGGGTCACGACGCTGAGCGCCGCGGCGGCGCTCGCGGGGCGTGCCCACGTGACCGTCGACGACCTCGCACCCCTGGTCGCGGAGCGCGTCCGACAGGCCGTCGACGGCATGCACAGCGGCCGCCGGATCAGCACGACGGCCCCCGGCACCAGCACCGGCACGAGCACCAGCACGAGCACCAGCACCGCGCCCGCCCGACAGGAGACCCTCGTATGACCCTCGCCCCCGAAGGCCGCCGCATGCTCCGGGTCGAGGCCCGGAACGCCGAGACCCCGATCGAGACGAAGCCCGCGTGGATCAAGACCCGTGCCACGCAGGGCCCCGAGTTCCGCGAGCTGTCGAGCCTGGTGCGCGAGAAGCAGCTGCACACCGTCTGCCAGGAGGCCGGCTGCCCGAACATCTTCGAGTGCTGGGAGGACCGCGAGGCCACCTTCCTCATCGGCGGCTCGCAGTGCACCCGTCGCTGCGACTTCTGCCAGATCGACACCGGCAAGCCGGAACCGCTCGACCGCGACGAGCCCCGCCGGGTCGCAGACTCCGTGGCGGAGATGGGCCTGCGGTACGCGACCGTGACCGGCGTCGCACGCGACGACCTGCCCGACGGCGGTTCCTGGCTCTACGCCGAGACCATCCGCGCGATCCACGAGCACTCCCCCGGCACCGGCGTCGAGATCCTGGTGCCGGACTTCAACGGGCGACCGGACCAGCTCGGCCCGGTGTTCGCCGCCCGCCCCGAGGTCTTCGCCCACAACGTCGAGACCGTCCCGCGGATCTTCAAGCGGATCCGGCCGGCGTTCACGTTCGAACGGTCCCTCGACGTCATCACCCAGGGCCGCGACGCCGGACTGGTCACGAAGTCGAACCTGATCCTCGGCATGGGCGAGGAGCGCGTCGAGATCGAGGACGCCCTGCAGCGCCTGTACGACGCGGGTACGGACATCATCACGCTGACGCAGTACCTCCGCCCGTCGCCCCGGCACCTGCCGGTCGCGCGCTGGGTCAGCCCTGCGGAGTTCGTCGAGCTCCGTGAGGTCGCCGAACAGATGGGCTTCGCCGGGGTGCTCGCCGGACCGCTGGTCCGGTCGTCGTACCGGGCGGGCCGGCTGTGGGCGCGGGCGACGGTGGCGCGCGGCGGCTCGGTCCCCGAGCACCTGGCCCACCTGCTCGACGCGACCCCTGGCCGCCAGGCCGTCTGACGCGCGCGCGGCTCGCGCGGCGTACGCGGCGCGGGCGCACGCGGCGTTTCGCGCTGGGCGACACGTCACGTGCTGCGGAGCACGTGAACTGTCGCTCAGGCCGAAACTCGGTGCGTCCGGACGACGCCCGGACAGACGGGAGGCGCGGTGCCAGCCGGCACCGCGCCTCCCGGCCGTCAGGTGGTGACGGCTACTTCGCGTCGGCCTCGACCGACTCCTTCGGCTGGCCGGTCGGGGTGAGCCCGCGCTCCTGGCGGCGCTTCGAGACCACCAGCGACGCGGTCGTGGCGACCGCGATCGTCAGCGCGATGAAGCCCAGCGAGAACCAGATCGGGATCTCCGGCGCCCACTCGATGTGCTCGCCGCCGTTGATGAAGGGCAGCTCGTTGACGTGCATGGCGTGGAAGACGAGCTTCACACCGATGAACGCCAGGATGACGGCCAGGCCCTGGCCCAGGTAGATGAGGCGCTCGAGCAGGCCGGCGATCAGGAAGTACAGCTGCCGGAGGCCGAGCAGCGAGAACGCGTTCGCCGTGAACACGATGAAGGCGTCCTGCGTCAGCCCGAAGATCGCGGGGATCGAGTCGAGCGCGAAGAGCACGTCGGTCAGGCCGATGGCGACCATGACGAGCAGCATCGGGGTGAACAGCCGCTTGCCGTCGACACGGGTGGTCAGGCGGTCGCCGTCGTAGTGGTCCGAGGTCGGGATGATGCGCTTGAGGATCCGGATGAGCCGGGATTCGCCCTCGCTGCCGTGGTCGTTGCCGCTGCGGGCCTGCGACCAGGCGAGCCAGAACAGCAGCGCACCGAACAGGTAGAAGACCCACGAGAAGTTCTCGATGATCGTGACGCCGAGGGCGATGAAGACGCCACGGGCGACGAGCGCGATCGCGACGCCGACCAGCAGGACCTTCTGCTGGAACTCCTTCGGCACGGCGAAGCTCGACATGATGATGAGGAAGACGAAGAGGTTGTCGACCGACAACGCCTTCTCGGTCAGCCAGCCGGCGAAGTACTCACCACCGGCCTGCCCACCGCCGAACACCAGGATCCCGATGCCGAACAGGATCGCCAGCCCGATGTAGAAGGCGGACCAGAACGCGGATTCGCGGATGTGGGGCACGTGCGGCGTGCGGACGTGCGAGTAGAAGTCGAACACCAGCAGCGCGAGGATGCCGGCGATCGTGATGAGCCAGACGAAGAGTGGGACGTCCACGGTTTCCTTCAGGTAGGGCGCGCCGCTGATGTGCGGGTACGCCGAGGCCTGAAGGTCTCTTCCGTCGCCCGGCACCGGGACCGGTGTCGCACGACCGGCGCCCCGGGGCCGGATCGTTCCGGACCGTACTGACGGGGTCACCGAGAGGGAATACTCCCCTTCGTGTTCCCGAGCATACCGGGCACAGCGGACATGTGCCGCGCTCTAAGCTGGGAGCATGGCGAGTTCCTGGTCACTGTCCTCACGGCTGCGCGGCCTCTTCCAGCGCAAGACGATCGACGAGACCACGTGGGAGGACCTGGAGACCGCCCTCATCGGCGCCGACTTCGGGCCCGACATCTCCGAGGAGATCATCGAGGACCTGCACGCCCGCGTCGACCGGTACGGCACGACCGACCCCGCCGACCTGCAGCGCATGCTCCGCGAGGTCCTCGAGGAACGGCTCTCCAAGCTCGACACCACCCTGAAGCTCAGCGCGCGGCCCGCCGTGGTGCTCGTCGTCGGGGTGAACGGCGTCGGCAAGACCACGACGATCGGCAAGTTCGCCAAGTTCCTGAAGACCTACGACCGCACGGTGCTCGTCGGGGCGGCGGACACGTTCCGCGCCGCGGCGGTCGAGCAGGTCGCCACCTGGGCCCAGCGCGCCGGGGTCGACGTCGTCCGTCCGTCGCAGCCCGGGCAGGACCCGGCGTCGGTGGCGTACCAGACCGTCGAGAAGGCGATCCGCGATCAGACCGAGATCGTCGTCATCGACACCGCCGGGCGTCTGCACACCAAGGCCGGGCTGATGGACGAGCTCACCAAGATCAAGCGCGTGGTCGAGAAGCAGACCGAGATCAGCGAGGTCCTGCTCGTCCTCGACGCGACGACGGGCCAGAACGGCCTCGCACAGGCCCAGGCCTTCATCGAGGGCGCCGGCGTGACCGGCCTCGTCATCACCAAGCTCGACGGGTCGGCCAAGGCCGGCTTCGTGCTGAGCGTGCAGGAGAAGACCGGCATCCCGATCAAGCTCATCGGGCAGGGCGAGGGCATCAACGACCTGACGGGCTTCACGCCGCACGTCTTCGTGCAGAACCTCGTCGGCTGAGCGAACGCGTCGGCACGCCGAGGAGTAGCGTCCCTGACGGTCCGGGCATCTGCTCGGTCTCGTTCCAGGGATAGGAGACCCTCATGCCCGCACTGCTGATCATCGCGATCATCGTCGGCCTCGTCCTGCTCTTCAGCGGCATCTTCGTCGGTGCGCTGAAGTTCCTGCTCTGGGTGGGCATCGTGCTCATCCTGCTGGCGGTCATCGGCTGGCTGCTCCGGACGATCCGCGGTCGCGCGTAGCGACCCGGCGTCCTGTCCGGACGCACCTGACAAACAGGAGGCGCGGTGCCAGCTGGCACCGCGCCTCCTGTCTGCCGTCCGGTCGCGACCAGGACGCCTAGGCGACCGCGTCCGCCGGCTCGCGCTTCTGCACCCGCTGCCCGACGACCGCCGAGACGCCGTCCTGCCGCATCGACACCCCGTACAGGGCGTCGGCGATCTCCATCGTCCGCTTCTGGTGCGTGATGACGATGAGCTGGGACGACTCGCGCAGACGCTCGAACACGGTCAGCAGGCGGCCCAGGTTGGCGTCGTCGAGTGCCGCCTCGACCTCGTCCATGATGTAGAACGGCGACGGCCGCGCGGTGAAGATCGCGACGAGGAGCGCCACCGCCGCCAGGGACCGCTCGCCGCCGGACAGCAGGGTCAGGCGGTCGATCTTCTTGCCGGCGGGCTTCACCTGCACGTCGATCCCGGTGCCGAGCAGGTCGGTCGGGTCGGTCAGGTTGATGGACCCCGAGCCGCCCGGGAACAGGATCGGGAAGATGACGTCGAACGCTTCCTTCGTGTCGTTGAACGCGGACTCGAAGATCGTCTGCATCTTCGTGTCGAGCTCGTCGATGATCGTCAGCAGGTCCGTCCGGGTCTTCTGCAGGTCCTCGAGCTGCTCGGCGAGGAACGCGTGCCGCTGCTCGAGCGCCTGGAACTCCTCGAGCGCGAGCGGGTTCACCTTGCCGAGCTGTCCGAGGTCGCGCTCCGCGGCCTTGAGCCGGCGCTCCTGTTCGGCACGGACGTAGGGCACGGTCTCGACGTCGGCGGGGTCGATCTCGTCGGTCGTGTCGAACTCGGGCAGGGCCGGGCCGCCGGGCAGGGTGGACTCCGCGTCGACGAGGGCCACGTCGTCGGTGTCGGGACCCGCTTCTGCCGCAGCTTCCTCCGGCTCGGTCACGCCCGCGGCCTCGGAGGCGGCGGCCGCAGCAGCGCGCTCCGCCTCGCGGTGCTTCCGCGCGCGCACCCGCGGGTCCACGAGCACGTCGACGGGCACCGGCACGTGCGGCCCGTACTCGGCCACCAGCACGGCCTCGGACAGCCCGAGCTCGCTCTGCGCCCGGTCGAGGACGCCGGACACGTGCAGCTTCTTCTCGTAGATCTCCATCTCGAGCGAGTGCACGCCGTCGGTGATGGTCTGCAGACGGTCCCGGAGCTCGCGCTCCTCGTTGCGGATCGTCTGCAGCTCGGTGTTGCGCTTCGACCGCTCGGCTTCCTCCGTCGCCAGCTGCACCCGCGCTTCGGCCAGCGAGCGGTCGACCGCTCCGAGCACCCCGGGCAGGTCGGCGAGGACGGCTTCGGCGGTCCGGATCTGGCCACGGCGGATGACGGCGAGCCGCGCGGCCTCCTCGGCGGCGGCGCGCTCGGCCTCGAGCTGGCGGTCGAGCTGGTCGGCGCGGTTCCGTTCGGCGCGCACGCGCTCGCGCACGGTCTCCACCTGGATCCGCTGCTCGACCTCGGCGGCACGTGCGGCCTCGAGCGCGTCCTGCAGCGCGGGACGCTCGGACGCGTCGACCACGGGGCGCTCCTGGTCGGTGAAGGCACGGTGCGCCGACTCGGCCTCGGCCAGCACCGCCTCGGCGGTCTCGACGGCGCCGTCGGTCTCGGCCAGCGCGGCACGCAGCCGCTCGACCTCGGCCGCGGCGTTCTCCGCCTTCGCACGCGTCGACGCACTCGTGCGGTCGTACTCGGCCTTCGCCCGCGTGTAGGCGCGGGATGCTGCGTCGGCCTCGTCCGCACGGCGGCGTGCGTCCTCGACGGCGCTGCGCGCGGCCTGGAGGGCCGTGGCCGCGTCCTCGGCGTCGGTCGCGATCGCGTCGCGTCGCGTCACGGCGTCGTCGCGCTCCGCGACGAGCTCGATGCGCGAGGTCACGCGCTCCCCGCCGCCGGTCACGCGGACCGCACGGACGAGGTCGCCGGACCGCGTGACCACCGTGGCGTGCGGGGCGGCCGTGAGCACGGCCTCCAGGTCGAGGTCGTCGGTCTCCGCGACCAGCGTGTCCCGCAGGATCGACGCGAGCGCCGGCGGTCCCTGCACCAGGTCCGTGGCACGGCGGACGCCGGCCGGCAGGGTCTCGGGCAGGGCTGCTGGAACGGACGCGGCGTCCGCGACGACGACGTCGATCCGGCCGAGGTCGGCAGCGCGGGCGTGGTCGACGGCGTCGAGTGCCGCACCGCGGTCGTCGGCGAGGACGGCGTCGGCGAGTCCCTCGAGCGCGGTGGCGATCGCGGCCTCGAACCCGGGCGACACCGTCAGGCTGTCGGCCAGGCGACCGAGGATGCCCGCGCGACCGGCGTCGATCAGTGCCTGTGAACCGTCGCGGACCTCGATCGACATGCCGAGCGCGGTGACCCGGGCGTCGAGGGCGTCCCGCTCGCGTTCGAGGGCGTGGAGCCGGTCGCGCTGCTCGTCGCGCGTGGTCTGGGCCCGTTCGAGCTCGGCGCGCGCCTGCTCGAGTGTCTGCGCGAGCGCGGTCTCGTCGACCCCCTCGGACGGGTCGACACCGAGTTCGGCGAGGGCCGCCGCAGCACGCTCGGCACGCTCCCCGGCCTCGGCCAGAGCCCGCTCCCGCCGCTCGCGGTCGGCGACGGCGGAACCGCGCTTCGACCGGGCGACGTCGACGGCGCTGGCGAGCCGCTGCGCCTCGAGGTCGTGCTGCGAGACCCGGGCCGCCTGGGCGGCGATGCGTTCGTCCAGGGCGTCCAGCGCGGCGCGTGCGTCCCGCACCGCGCGGGCGGTCGTCGCCGATCCGCCCTGCATCTCGTCGGCGCGGGCGGCGAGGCGGTCGGCCTCGGCACGGACCCCGGCGACCTGCTCCTGGGTGACGGTCGGGCCCTGCTGTGGCGCGTCGGCCTGCTGCGCGAGGAACATCAGGCGCTGGTTCGCCAGGCTCGACAGGCCGCGCAGGCGCTCCTGCACGCTCTCGAGCCGGTGCACGACGGTGCGCGCGCGGTCGACGTCGTCGCCGACCATGCTCTGCTCGACGTGCTGCTGGCGCACCCGGGTCTGGTCGAGCCGCTCGGTCAGGACGATGCGCTCGGACTTGCGGCCCGCCTCGACCTCCTGGTGGTCGTGCAGCTCGCGGCGCAGGCGCACCACGTCGTCGGCGAGGATGCGGGCCTTGGCGTCGCGGAAGACCGCGGCCACCGACTGGGCCTTCCGTGCCACCTCGGCCTGCCGCCCGAGGGGCTTCAGCTGCCGCCGGATCTCACCGGCCAGGTCGGACAGGCGGGTCAGGTTCGTCTGCATCGCGTCGAGCTTGCGGAGGGTCTTCTCCTTGCGACGGCGGTGCTTCAGGATCCCCGCGGCCTCCTCGATGAAGCCGCGGCGGTCCTCGGGGGTGGCGTGGAGCACCTTGTCGAGCTGCCCCTGCCCGACGATCACGTGCATCTCACGGCCGAGGCCGGTGTCGCTCAGCAGCTCCTGGACGTCGAGCAGCCGGCAGTTCTCGCCGTTGATGGCGTACTCGCTGCCACCGTTGCGGAACAGCGTGCGCGCGATCGTCACCTCGGAGTACTCGATCGGCAGCAGGCCGTCGCTGTTGTCGATGGTCAGCAGCACCTGGGCACGACCGAGCGGACCGCGGGTCGAGGTGCCGGCGAAGATGACGTCCTCCATCTTGCCGCCGCGCAGGGTCTTCGCCCCCTGCTCCCCCATCACCCAGGCCAGGGCGTCCACCACGTTCGACTTGCCGGAGCCGTTCGGACCGACGATGCACGTCACGCCCGGCTCGAACGCGAACGTCGTCGGCTGCGCGAAGGACTTGAACCCCTTGATGGTCAGGCTCTTCAAGTACATGCGGTCTCCGGATGCTCTGGTTGGCGTCAGGCTAACGCGTGCGGGCGCGGGGACGGGGTTGGCACACGGGGCAGATGTGGCTCGACCGGTTCATGAAGGCCTCGCGCACGATCGTCGTGCCGCAGCGTGGACACGGCTTCCCCTGCTGCCCGTAGACGTTCAGGCGCTGCGAGAAGTAACCGGACTGCCCGTTGACGTTGACGTACTGGGCGTCGAAGCTCGTGCCGCCGTCCTCGAGCGCCCGGCGCAGGATGGCGCGGACCTCGTCGAGCAGCCGCCGCAGGTCGGCACGGGTGAGGCGGTCGGCGGCGCGGTCGTAGTGCAGCTTCGCGGCCCAGAGCGACTCGTCGGCGTAGATGTTGCCGATGCCGCTCACGACGCCCTGGTCGAGCAGCACCCGCTTGATGCCGCTCGACCGCTTCCGCGCCATCGCGGTGAAACGGTCGTCGTCGAAGGCGGGGTCGAGCGGGTCACGGGCGATGTGCGACACCTGCCCGGGCACCCACCGACGCCACACGGCATCGGGGTCGATCGCGTCGACCTGCCCGCCGAACCCGGCTGGAGCACCGTCGATCGTCGGCACCATCGCGTCGATCGCCATCGAGCCGAACGTGCGCTGGTCGACGAACTCGAGTTCCACCGGGGGCTCCGCCGCACCTGAGCGGTCGGTGCCCGAGGGCTGCACGTCGATGAGGATCCGACGGTGCTTGGCCGCCGGTCGACCACGGCCGAGCAGGATCTGCCCGCTCATGCCGAGGTGGGCGACGAGTGCCTCGGGGCGGTCCCCGTCGTGCTCGGGCTGCAGCGGCATCCAGAGGAACTTGCCCCGGCGGACGGCAGCGGCGATCGTGCGACCGGTCAGTCGGTCGGCGAAGTCCTCGGCGGGGCCGTCGTGCCGGGTGAGGGCACGGTCGTCGACCACGTCGACGTGCAGGACCCGCGCGCCGCTGACGGCGGGTTCGAGGCCGGCGCGGACGACCTCGACCTCGGGGAGTTCGGGCACGCGGTCAGGCCGCTCGGCCGGACAGCCGGGTCCAGGCGTCGAGCGCGGCGGCCATCTCGGCGGCCTTCTTGCTCGAGCCGGTGCCGGTGGCGATGTCCTCGCCCTGCAGGACGACCGTCGCCATGAAGGTCTTGTCGTGGTCCGGGCCGGTCTCGGTGACGCGGTACGCCGGGTTGCCGAGGGAACGACTCGAGGCGAGCTCCTGCAGGCTCGTCTTCGGGTCCATCGCGGCGCCGAAGCGGTCCGGGTCGATCATGAGCGGTTCGACCAGGCGGAGCACGAGCTCGGTGGCCGGGTCGGGGCCGGCCGACAGGTACGTCGCGCCGATGACGGCTTCGACGGTGTCGGCCAGGATCGACGACTTGTCGCGCCCGCCGGTCTGTTCCTCGCCCTTGCCGAGGCGCAGGTAGCGGCCGAGCCCGATCATCCGGGCGATCTCGGCCAGCGCCACGGTCGACACCAGGCTCGCCCGTCGCTTGGCGAGGTCACCCTCGTCGAGGTCGGGGAACGACCGGTAGAGCTTCACGGTCACGGCCTGGCCGAGGATCGAGTCCCCGAGGAACTCGAGGCGCTCGTTGTGCTTGATGCCCCCGTGCTCGTAGGCGTAGGAGCGGTGCGTCAGGGCGAGCTGGAGCAGCTCGAGGTCGATGTCGGCCCCGAGGATGCCCTGCAGACGAACGACGTCCGGCCCCGCGGGGCGAGACCCCGCAGCGCCGGACGTTGTCGTCATGCGTTCGGTCCGATCAGACGTCGGCGACCTTGCGGCCCTTGTACTCCATGTACAGGGGCGTGCCGGCCGAGTCCTCGACGACCTTCGCGCGGTGCGGGAGGCTGTAGGTGACCTGACCGTTCTCGATCGTCTTCACGAGCTGGATCGGCGTGGCCTTCCACTGCGAACGACGGGCGTGCGTGTTCGCACGGGACTGCTTGCGCTTGGGAACGGCCATGGTGAATCTCTTTCGGTTGGTCGGTGGTCGGTACGGGGGCTGGCGGTGTCGGGACCTACTCGGTCTCGGCCCGCTCCTCGCCCTCGGTGGTCTTCGGTGCGGTGGTGTCACCGTCGGTGCTGTCGTCGAGCTCGATCGCGCTGAGCGCTGCCCAGCGGGGATCCAGCACCTGACGAGCGGGCTGCTCGCCGAGGTCGGCCAGACGCTCGCCCGTCACCGGGTCGAGTCCTGGGCAGTCCGGTCGACAGACCGGCTGGAACGGCAGCGACAGCACCACCGCATCTCGAACGACCTGTTCGGTGTCCACGTGGTCATCGCGAACGAAGAAGTCGAAATCCTCCGAGGCATCATACGCGAACAGCTCGGCGAAATCGACCTCGATCGGTTCGCTGATGTCGATGAGGCAGCGCGAGCACTCCCCCGTGGCGTCGGCCGAAGCGTGTCCGGACACGAGGACGCCCTCGTGCAGGCCTTCGAGTTTGACGTCGATGTGCAGTTCGGCACCCTGTCGGACGCCGATCAGACCGGCCCCCATCGCGTCGGGCACCTCGATGTCGAGCGAGTGCTCGCGCATCTCACCCGGCCGGTGCGCGAGGTCGCGCACGCGCAGGGCGTAGGGGCTGTTCACGGGGGAAGACACGATCGACAAGCCTAGCGCGATCGGGGCCGAGAGTCGAGGTGGCGACAGGCGTGTCCGGACGCGGTGGGCGCCGTGCGCGTGCCGGCCGGGCTGTGCAGGCGCGCTCAGCGGGCCGCGAGCGCGTCGGCGACCGTCTTCGGCACGTAGGGCGTGACGTCTCCGCCGAGCGATGACACCTGCCGGATCAGCGAGCTCGACACGTGCGCCCGCGACGCCTCGGGCAGCAGGAACACCGTCTCGACGTCGGCCAGGTGGCGGTTCATGATGGCCATCGGGGTCTCGTAGGCGACGTCCTCGCCGGACCGCACGCCCTTCACCAGGACCTTCGCCCCGACCTGGCGGCAGTAGTCCACCAGCAGCCCGGACGTCCACTCGCCCACCGTGACCGTGTCCGGCGCGCCGACCTCGACCAGCGAGTCGCGGATGAGCCGCACCCGGTCGACAGCCTCGAACATCGCCGGCTTCTTGTCGGGGTTGTGCACCACGAGGACGTGCACCTCGTCGAAGAGCCCGGCCGCGCGGCCGATGACGTCGAGGTGCCCGAGGGTGACGGGGTCGAAGGAACCGGGGACCACCGCGATCTGCGCCATGGCAGCGACGATACCGCGCGGGCCGTCGTGCTCCGGGGTCAGTTCTTGCCGAGGAACGCCGCGTCGGACTCGTCGAGGCGCCGGGCGAGGGCGTCACGGAGGGCCGGGGACCCCTCGAGCTCGGGATCCGGTTCGAGCACGCGCTCCGCTTCTCCGCGCGCGTCGACGATGAGGTCGGCGTGCTCGACCACCCGGAGCAGGTTGAGCGAGGACCGCCCACCGGACTGCCGTTCGCCCAGGACGTCGCCCTCGCGTCGGAGCTCGAGGTCGACCCGGGCGAGCTCGAACCCGTCGTCCGAGGCGGCCACCGCGTCGACGCGCTCGCGCGAGGTGGTCTCGAGCTCGGCCGAGGTGACCAGCAGGCAGACCCCGGCCCACTGCCCACGACCGATGCGGCCGCGGAGCTGGTGGAGCTGCGAGACCCCGAACCGGTCGGCGTCGAGGACGGCCATCATCGCCGCGTTCGGGACGTCGACGCCGACCTCGATCACGGTCGTCGCCACGACCACGTCGAGGTCGCCGGCGGCGAAGGACGTCATCACGCGGTCCTTCTCGTCGGCGGTCATCCGGCCGTGCAGGACCGCGATCGAGCGCCCTTCGAGCACGGGCATGGTGCGCATCCGCTCGGCGGTGGCGAGCACGGTCGCCGGGGCACGCTTCGGGGCGTCGTCCTCGCCCTCGGCCGGCTCCGGCTCGCCGTCGTCCTCGGTGTGGGCGTCGTCGATGGCCGGGCAGACGACGAACGCCTGCCGACCCTTGGCCAGTTCTTCGGCCATGCGGGACCAGATCCGGGGTTCCCACCCGGGGTGCTCCGCCAGCGGGACCGTGAAGGTCTCGACGCCGGCGCGCCCCGACGGCATGCCCGTGATGGTCGAGACGTCGAGGTCGCCGAACACCGTCATCGCGACGGTGCGCGGGATCGGCGTCGCGGTGAGCACGAGCACGTGCGGCGGGGTCGTGCCCTTGGTGCGGAGGGCCTCGCGCTGCTCGACACCGAAGCGGTGCTGCTCGTCGACCACCACGAGCCCCAGCTCGGCGAAGTCCACCCGGTCCCCGAGGAGCGCGTGGGTGCCGACGACCAGCCGTGAGCTGCCCGACGCCGCGGCGAGCAGGGCCCGGCGACGTTCGTCGGTGGACTGCGACCCGGTCAGGATCACCGGTCGGAGCTCGGCAGCCAGGTCCGGCCCGAGGAACTTCACGATGGAGCGCAGGTGCTGGGCCGCCAGCACCTCGGTCGGGGCGATGAGCGCGGACTGGCCGCCGGACTCGGCCACCGTGAGCATCGCCCGGATCGCCACGAGGGTCTTGCCCGACCCGACCTCGCCCTGGATCAGCCGGTGCATGGGCCAGGTGCGGGCGAGGTCCTGGTCGATGTCGGCACCGACGGCCCGCTGGTCGTCCGTCAACGTGAAGGGCAGGGTGGCGTCGAAGCGCTCGAGGATGCCACCCGGGGCGGCCACGCGGGGGGTGGCCGCGGTGCGACGGGCCGCGATCCGGCGCTGCACCAGGGCGGTCTGCAGCACGAACGCCTCGCGGTAGCGCAGGGCGTCCTGCGCGCGCTTGAAGTCCGCGACCTTCTCGGGGCGGTGCAGCAGCTCGAGCGCGCGGCGGAACGGCACGAGGTCGAGCCGGGACCGCGCGGACGCCGGCACCGGGTCGGGCAGGTCCGGCAGGGTGTCGAGGACGATCCCGATGGACTTCGCGATCTGCCACGACGTGAGCGAGGCCGTCGCCGGGTAGATCGGGATCGGCTGACGCGACCACCGGATCGCTTCGTCGGAACCGGGCTCGGCCGTGGCGCGGGGGTCGTCCGGGTCGAACAGCTCGTAGTCGGGGTGGGCGAGCTGCCGGGCACCCCGGTAGTCGCTGACCTTGCCGGAGAAGATGCCCCGCGCGCCGGGGACGAGGTCCTTCGTGCGCCACCCCTGGTTGAAGAACGTGAGGGTGAGCAGGCCCTTGCCGTCGCCGATCTTCGCTTCGAGGATCGAACCGCGGCGCGCGCGCATGGTGCGTTCACGGACGTCGACGACCTCGGCCACGATGGTGACGGGTTCGCCGATCGCGAGCGAGTCGAGGGCCGTCAGTGCACCACGCTCGGCGTAACGGCGGGGCGCGTGCTCGAGGAACTCCCCCACCGTGCGGTAGCCGAAGGCCTTCTCGATCGCGGTCGCCGTGCGACCGCCGAGCACGTTCGCGAGCCGCGCGTCGAGCGGCGCCGGACCGAGGTCGGGCGCGTCCGGCGCAGCGGGGGTTCCGGAGGTGACCACGCTCCAACGGTACCGGGCACGACCGACCCCACCCGTGCCTCCCGAGCGGCCTGTGGAGAACACCGGACCGGACCCGCCGGGCCGATACGGTGGCTGCATGACCCGCATCATCGCCGGTGCCGCCGGCTCCCTGACGCTCCGGGTGCCGAAGTCCGGCACCCGCCCGACGAGCGACCGCGTGCGCGAGGCGCTGTTCTCGTCGCTCGAGGCACGGGGGCTCGTCGAGGCCACGTCGGTGGCCGACCTGTACGCGGGGACGGGCGCGCTCGGGCTCGAGGCTGCGTCCCGCGGTGCGGCCGAGGTGGTCCTGGTCGACCGGGCATCCGCCGCCGCGCAGGCCTGCCGGGCGAACGCGAAGGCCGTGCAGCAGCGGGTGCCGGGCGTCCGGATCGACGTGCAGCCGCAGCCGGTGCTCGGGTACCTGCGCGGGACCGTCCGCACCTTCGACCTGGTGTTCATCGACCCGCCCTACGACGTCACCGAGCACGAGCTCGCCGAGGTGCTCGAGGCCCTGGCGCCGAAGCTGACGCCGGATGCCGTCGTCGTGGTCGAGCGGAGCAAGCGCTCCCCCGAGCCCACCTGGCCGGCGGGGCTCGCGCCGTTCAGCAAGCGCAGCTACGGCGAGACCGTCGCGTGGGAGGCCGTCGCCGCCGGCTGAGGCAGCGGGGGCAACCGGATCAGCCGGGTCAGCCGGCGACGCCGTCCCAGTCGGCGTAGGGGTCCCAGCCGGTCGTCGGCACCACGGCACCGGCGCGCAGCAGGTCCGCGTCACCGCGCTCCCGCACGACACCGATGCGCCGGAAGCCCCCGGGAAGGGCCGCGTCGGCCGGGAACGTGGCGAGCAGTCCGTGGTCCTCGCCACCGTGCAGCGCGACCTCGTCGAGGTCGGAGGCGGCATCGAGTTCGAGCGTCACCCGGCTGGCACGGGCGAGCCGACCGGCGTCGATCGCCAGGCCGTCGGACAGGTCCAGCATCGCGGTGGCCCCGGCCCCGGCCGCGAGCGGCCCGTCGGCGATCGGGGGCACCGGGCGGCGCTGGCGTCCGACGTCGGGGTCGACGTCCGCGCCGCTCGCGACCGTCGCGGCACGGTCCGGCTCGCCCCGGCCGTCGACGCCGTCGCGGAACAGCCGGGACAGCCCACGGGCGGCACGTCCGAGCTCGCCGGACACCGCGAGCACGTCACCGACGGTCGCACCCGACCGCAGCACGGGCGCGCGGCCCAGCAGGTCGCCGAAGGCGGTGACGGCCACCGTGAACGTCGCCGAGGTGGAGAGGTCTCCCCCGACGACCCCGCACCCCGGCGCGAGCGCGTCGACGGCGAGCCGGAAGCCGTCGGCGATGCCCTCGAGGACGGCCACGGGGGTGTCCTGCGGTGCGGCGAGGGCGATCACGAGGCCGCTCGGCACGGCACCCATCGCGGCGACGTCGGAGAGGTTCGTGGCGGCCGCCTTCCAGCCGATGTCCGTCGGCGACGACCACGCCCACCGGAAGTCCGGACCGTGCACCATCATGTCCGTCGTCACGACGAAGCGGCCGTCGGGGGCGGCCACGACCGCGCAGTCGTCTCCGGGGCCGAGGATCGGTGTGCCTGCGGGCAGGCGACTCGTGATCCGGTCGAGGACGACGAGTTCGCCGAGCTCCCCCACCGTCGGTCCGGCCCAGGCGTCGTCCGTCGCATCCACACGAGAACGGTAGCCTGGACGACGATGGACACCGCGCGCCGCACCCCTCGCACCCTCGCGATCGTGGGGGCCGTGATCACCCTCGCCGCCGGGCTGACCGGGTGCACGAACGCCGTGTCGATGTCCGCCGCCCCGTCGGCCAACGCAGCGGCGTGCGCCGCCGTGCAGGTCCGGTTGCCCGCGACCGTGGACTCGAAGTTCGACCTGCGGAACACGAACGCGCAGGCGACCGCTGCTTGGGGCGACCCCGAGGTGGCGATCTACCACTGCGGTGTCGCCGTCCCCACCGTGTCCGACCTGCCGTGCTTCTCACAGGGCGGCGTCGACTGGATCCGCGACGACCGGGGCGACCAGGTCGTCTTCACGACGTTCGGTCGGTCACCGGCGGTGCAGGTCGTGGTCGACTCGACGAAGACCACGTCGACGGTCGTGCAGGAGCTGTCCGACGCCGTGTCGTCGCTGCCGAAGGACGGCCACGAGTGCCTCGACCCGGACGACGTGCAGGGCTGACGCCCGGCTGACGCTCGCGCGCCTACCGAGCCCAGCACGACCTGGTCAGCACGGCCTGGTCAGCACGGCCCGGTCAGCGGACGGCCGCGCGACCCAGCTCGATGAGCTCGGTGATGAGCTCGCCGTAGGACACCCCCGACGCCGCCCAGCATCGCGGGTACATCGACAGCGGCGTGAAGCCCGGCATCGTGTTGACCTCGTTCACGACGAAGCCGTCGTCGGTCAGGAAGCAGTCGACACGGGCGAGTCCCGAACCACCGATGGCCTCGAACGCGCGGGCACCGATGGAGCGGATCTCGTCGGTCTGGTCGTCGGTCAGCGGGGCCGGGCAGAGCAGCGACTCGTCACCGCCCAGGTACTTCGAGGCGAAGTCGTAGAAGCCGTCCTCGGCCACGACGATCTCGCCCGGCAGGCTCGTGCGCGGCACACCGTCACGACCCTCGAGCACGGCGACCTCGACCTCGCGGCCGACCACACGGGGCTCGACGATCACCTTGGAGTCGTGCTCGAACGCCAGGTCCAT
This sequence comes from Curtobacterium sp. MCLR17_039, assembly GCF_003234745.1. Taxonomy (NCBI): domain Bacteria; kingdom Bacillati; phylum Actinomycetota; class Actinomycetes; order Micrococcales; family Microbacteriaceae; genus Curtobacterium; species Curtobacterium sp. MCLR17_039. The sequence goes on along the minus strand of NZ_QKTF01000002.1, from coordinate 38,404 downwards.
GGCGGCACCCAGCTGCGAGGGCTCGTCGACGCGCGAGACACCCATGCTCGATCCGGCGCGGGCCGGCTTGACGAACAGCGGCCAGCCGTGCGCGGCGATCGTCTCGGCGACGTCCACCGGGTCGGCCGCCCACTGCCGGCGGAGCACGGTGGTCCACGGTGCGACCCGCAGCCCGGCGTGCTCGAGCACGGCCTTCGCGACGTGCTTGTCCATCGCCAGTGCGCTCGCGAGCACGCCGTCGCCGACGTACGGCAGCCCGGCGATCTCGAGCAGGCCCTGGATCGTGCCGTCCTCGCCGAAGGGGCCGTGCAGGATCGGGAACACCACGTCGACCGGGATCGCGGTGACCGTGCCGTCGGGGTGGGACACGACGAGTTCGTTGGTGGCCGGCGAGGTCGGGAACGCGATCCGCGTGCCGTTGTCGGGCACCGTCGGCAGCGCGCCGTCGCGGATGGTCCACTGTGCCGGGTCGTCCGACTGCAGCGTGAAGGCCCCGTCCTGGGTGATCCCGATCGGCACGAGGTCGTACTCGGCCCGGTCGACGACGTCCATGATGCCGCCGGCGGTCACGCAGCTGATCTCGTGCTCGCTCGAGCGACCGCCGAAGAGCACGGCGACGGTGGTCCTGGGCATGGGGGTTCCCTCGGGGATCGTGGGCACGGGAGTCCCTTCGTGACTCGGTGCGGGACCGGTCACTCGCCCTGCGGCTCGTCGGTCTCGGTGAGGTGCGGCGCGATGTTGCGCGGATCGAGCCTACCGGCGAGGACCTCGCCGACCTGGCTGACGATGGGCATGTCGACGCCGTTCGCCGCGGCCAGCTCGAGGATCGGGGCGACCGAGGCCAGCCCCTCCGCCGTCTGGTTCATCTGGCGGACGACCTCGTCGAACCGGTAGCCCTGGCCGAGCAACCGCCCGGCGGTGTTGTTCCGCGACAGCGGTGACTGGCACGTGGCGATGAGGTCGCCGAGGCCCGCGAGCCCGGACAGCGTCGACGACTGCGCGCCGAGCGACACCGCGAAGTCGGTCATCTCGGCGAGGCCGCGCGTGATGATCGAGGCCTTGGTGTTCTCGCCGTAGCCGACCCCGTCGACGATGCCGATCGCGACGGCGATGAGGTTCTTCAGCACGCCGCCGAACTCGGTGCCGATGACGTCGGTGTTGATGAACGACCGGAAGTACGGGTTCGTCGCGACGGCGGCGACGTCGGTGGCGGTCTCCAGCGACGACGACGACACCACGGCGGCGGTCGGCTGCCGACGGGCGATCTCGAGCGCCAGGTTCGGGCCGCTGGCCACCGCGATGCGGTCCTGGTCGATGCCGAGGCCCTGCAGCAGGACCTCGCTCATCCGCAGGCCCGTGCTCTTCTCGACGCCCTTCATCAGACTGACGACCGGCACGTCCGCGGGCAGCAGCTCGCGGATCGCGGCGAGGTTCGAGCGCAGGGTCTGCGAGGGCACCGAGACGTACACCTGCGAGGCGCCGTCGAGCACGCGCTCGAGGGACGTCGACGCGGTCAGGGTGCGGGGCAGGTTGATGCCGGGCAGGTAGTCCGAGTTGCGCTTGGTCTCGGTGATCTCGCGGGCGACCTCGGGGCGTCGGGCCCACACCACGGTGGACGCACCACCCTCGGCCAGCACCTTCGCGAACGTGGTGCCCCAGCTGCCGGCACCGATCACGGCCACCCGGGGCTTGTCGGTCGACTGCATGACCACCCGGATCGCGGCGGTGTCGAAGGCTCCCGGAGCCGCGGCGGCGGGGTCGGGTCGGTCGTCGTGGGGTCGGAGGTCACTCAAACCGGCCGGTCTCCTTCTGGTTGTTCGCCGCCGGGTCCCAGCGGGTCGCGGGTGCCCGTTCGCCACGGAGCACCTCGAGCAGCGCGGTGATCTCGCGCATGACGAGTTCGGTGGCCTCGCCGAGCATCTGCTGGTCGATCTGCCGACCGCGGTACGCCGACAGGTCGACCGGGTCACCGATGATCACGTCGACGCGGGACGGCGGGAACAGCCGGAGCTTCTTGCCGTACCTGGCCATGATGTTCTGCGTGCCCCAGTGGGCCATCGGGATGAGCGGCACGTCGTTCTCGAGCGCGATCCGCACCGCGCCCGTCTTGCCGCGCATCGGCCACAGGTCGGGGTCGCGGGTGAGCGTGCCCTCGGGGTAGACGATGATCGCCCCGCCCTGCTCGACCAGGGACCGGCCGCCCCCGAGCGGGTCGCTCAGGCGCGTCCGGCCGGAGCGTTCGACGGGGATCTGTCCCATGCCGGACATGAGCTTGCCGACCACGGGGACCTTGAACAGCGACGCCTTCGCCAGGAACCGCGGCGCCCGCTTCGAGATGTACACGGCGGTGCCCACGACCAGGGGGTCGATGTTCGTGAAGTGGTTCGGTGCGAGCACGAACGCGCCCTCCGCCGGCAGGCGGTTCGGGCCGTGCCAGTGGTAGCGCGCCGAGAACCGGAACGTCGGGATGACGATCGAGGCGACGATCCGGAACGCGGTGTTCAGCTCACCGCGGCGCCACCGGCGCCCACGCACGGGGAGGCCGGTCGTGACCTGCGCGTCGGAGCCGCCACGGGCCTCCAGACCGTCGCCTCTCGCTTCTGCCGGCACTGTGCCTACCCAGCGAAGTCGAAGTCGGCGCCGAGCTTGCGCAGCTTCGGGATGAAGTGCTCGTAGCCGCGGCTGATGATGCCGACGTTGGTGATGTGCGACTCGCCGTCGGCGGTCAGCGCCGCGATGAGGTGACTGAACCCGCCACGCAGGTCGGGGACGCGGACGTTGGCGGCGTGCAGCTTCGTCGGACCGGTGATGACGGCGGCCTGCTCGAACGGGCGGCGGGCGACGCGGCGGTCGTGGCCGGGCAGCCCCTCCTTGTGCACGACGATGTCGGCACCCATCTCGTTCAGCGCGTCGGTGAAGCCGAAGCGGTTCTCGTAGACGGTCTCGTGCACGATGCTCTGGCCCTCGGCCTGGGTCAGCGCGACGACGAGCGGCTGCTGCCAGTCCGTCATGAAGCCGGGGTGCACGTCGGTCTCGATGACGACGGGCTTCAGGGTGTCCAGCTCGCGGTAGAACCGGATGCCGTCCTCCTGGATGTCGAACCCGCCGCCGACCTTGCGGAAGACGTTGAGGAACGTCATGAGCTCCTGCTGGTTCGCGCCCTCGACGAAGATGTCGCCGTTGGTGGCGAGCGCGGCGGAGGCCCAGCTCGCGGCCTCGTTGCGGTCGTTGATCGCGCGGTGCGTGTAGCCGCGGAGCGACTCGACGCCCTCGATGAAGATGACGCGGTTCGGCTCGACCGAGACGATGGCGCCCATCTTCTGCAGGATCGCGATGAGGTCCATGATCTCGGGCTCGATCGCGGCGTTCCGCAGCTCCGTGACGCCCTTGGCGAGGGTCGCCGAGAGCAGGACCTGCTCGGTGGCACCGACGCTCGGGTACGGCAGCTCGATCGAGGCGCCCTTCAGTCCGTCCGGGGCCGTCAGGTGGATGCCGTTGACCTGCTTGTCGACGACCGCACCCATGGCGCGGAGGGCGTCGAGGTGGAAGTCGATCGGACGGTCGCCGATGCGGCAGCCGCCGAGGTCGGGGATGAACGCCTCGCCGAGCTTGTGCAGCAGCGGGCCGCAGAACAGGATCGGGATGCGGCTCGACCCGGCGTGCGCGTCGATCTCGGCGAAGTGCGCCGACTCGACCCGCGACGGGTCGAGGATGAGTTCGCCTCGTGCAGGATCGGTGATGCGCACGCCGTGCACCTCGAGCAGCCCGCGGACCACCTTGACGTCGGAGATGTCCGGCACGTCACGGAGGATCGACGGGGTGTCACCGAGCAGCGACGCCACCATGGCCTTGGTCGCGAGGTTCTTCGCCCCACGGACCTCGATGCGTCCCACGAGCGGCTTGCCCCCGCGGATGACGATCTCGTCCGACTTGAGGCCCACGCGCGCCCCTGCGGCCGCTGCGTCCTGTACGAGAGAGTTCACTACTTCACCGGCAATGTCTTCGGCCGCCAACTGGAGCGGCGGGATTCGAACTCCGTGATCGAGGTCTCGTCACGGAGGGTGAGCCCGATGTCGTCGAGCCCTTCCATCAACCGCCAACGAGTGTAAGCGTCGATCTCGAAGGGGACGTCCACATCCCCCAGCGACACGCGCTGCGTCTCGAGGTCGACCGTCGCCTCGATGCCCGGGTTCGCCTCGATGGCGGCCCACAGGCGCTCGACCTCCGGTTCGGTCACGATCGCCGTGACCAGGCCCTGCTTGCCGGCGTTGCCCTTGAAGATGTCCGCGAAACGGGGCGAGACGACCACCGTGAAGCCGAAGTCACGGAGCGCCCAGACGGCGTGCTCGCGGGACGAGCCGGTGCCGAAGTCGGGGCCGGCGACGAGCACACGGGCGCCCTGGTAGCGCTCCTGGTTCAGCACGAAGTCGGGGTCCTGCCGCCACCCGGCGAACAGGGCGTCCTCGAAGCCGGTCTTGGTGACGCGCTTCAGGTAGACCGCGGGGATGATCTGGTCGGTGTCGACGTTCGACCGCTTGAGCGGCGCGGCGATGCCGGAGACGGTGGTGATCTTGTCCATCAGAAGGTCCCCTCGGTGGCGGTGGCGGACGTCGCCGCCGCGATCTCGTCGTCGGTCTCCAGGTCCCACGGGCTGGACAGCGTGCCGCGCACCGCGGTGGCCGCGGCGACGAGCGGCGACACCAGGTGCGTGCGGCCGCCCTTGCCCTGGCGACCCTCGAAGTTGCGGTTCGAGGTGCTCGCGCAGCGCTCCCCCGGTGCCAGCTGGTCCGGGTTCATCCCGAGGCACATCGAGCAGCCGGCGAACCGCCACTCGGCACCGAACTCGGTGAACACCTTGTCGAGCCCCTCGGCCTCGGCTTCGAGCCGGACCCGCGCGGAGCCGGGCACGACCATCACCCGGACGCCGTCGGCCTTGGTGCGGCCCTTGATGATCGACGCGAAGGCCCGCAGGTCCTCGATGCGCGAGTTCGTGCAGGACCCCATGAAGACCGCGTCGACGGCGATGTCCTTCATCGGGGTGCCGGCGGTGATGTCCATGTACTCCAGGGCGCGGCGTGCGGCGGCCTGGTCGTTGGGGTCGCTGTAGGCGGCCGGGTCCGGCACGCTCTCGGACAGCGAGACGCCCTGGCCGGGGTTCGTGCCCCAGGTGACGAAGGGCTCGAGATCGTCCGCGTCGATGAACACCTCTGCGTCGAAGACGGCGTCGTCGTCGGTGGCGAGCGTCTCCCAGTACGCGACGGCGTCGTCCCAGTCCTGACCGGTGGGCGCGTGGTCGCGGCCCTGCACGTAGTCGTAGGTGGTCTGGTCGGGGGCGACCATGCCGGCGCGGGCACCGGCCTCGATCGACATGTTGCAGATCGTCATGCGGCCCTCCATCGAGAGGGCGCGGATCGCGGAGCCGCGGTACTCGAGCACGTAGCCCTGTCCGCCGCCGGTGCCGATCTTCGCGATCACGGCGAGGATGATGTCCTTCGCGGTGACGCCGGGGCGCAGCGTGCCCTCGACCGTGATCGCCATCGTCTTGAAGGGCTTGAGCGGCAGGGTCTGCGTGGCGAGGACGTGCTCGACCTCGGACGTGCCGATGCCGAACGCCATCGCACCGAAGGCCCCGTGGGTGCTGGTGTGCGAGTCGCCGCAGACGACGGTGATGCCGGGCATGGTCAGGCCGAGCTGCGGACCGACCACGTGGACGATGCCCTGCTCCTTGTCGCCCAGGGAGTGCAGCCGGACGCCGAACTCCTCGCAGTTGCGACGGAGAGTCTCGATCTGGATGCGGCTCGTCGGGTCCGCGATGGGGCGGTCGATGGCGAGCGTCGGGGTGTTGTGGTCCTCGGTCGCGATCGTCAGGTCGAGGCGACGCACCGGTCGCCCGGCCTGCCGCAGACCGTCGAACGCCTGCGGACTCGTCACCTCGTGCACGAGGTGGAGGTCGATGTAGAGGAGGTCGGGGTTGCCGTCCTCGCCCTTGACCACGACGTGGTCGTCCCACACCTTCTCGGCGAGCGTCTTTCCCATGAGCTCAGCCCTCCTCGTCCTCGTCGTTGCGCCGCGACCGCGGCCCGATCAGGCGACTCTACCATTGGTATACCAACGCGCCGCACCCCGCGCGTCGCGGGTTCGTCACCCCTCGGCGGCACAGCCTGGAGGCCCGTGGCGACTCCCCGACACCCGTCGCGGTGGGAAGATGGTGACGACATGACGACACCTGCGCACTCGACCCGGACCATCAACCTCGAGGGCGCGGCACGCGCCGCGATCGCCGGTGGCGCACCGCTCGCGCTGCTCATCGCCCTCGGCATGCCGGGGTACGCCGCCTTCGCCATGTTCGCCGGGTTCACCGCCATCTTCGGTGCGACCGAGCCCTACCGGCAGCGTGCCGTCACCACCGGTGTCGCTGGTGCACTGCAGGCGCTCTGCATGTTCGCCGGCATCGGGGTCGGGCTCGTCGGGTCGCCGCTCTGGCTGCAGGCCGTGGGTCTCGTCGTCGTCCTGGTGGTCGCGGTCTGCACCCTCTCCACGCTCCGGGCGATCCCCGCGCAGCCGATCTTCCCGGTGTTCGCGTTCGTCGTGTCCGCACTCGTGCCGATGCGCCCGGCGGACGTCCCGCTCGTCACGACGATCATCGTCTGCTCGGTGGTCTGGGCCTGGCTCGTCGCGATGTCCGGTGCGGTCCTCCGTCGGGTGTTCCACCCGCACGCCCCGCACCGGTTCCGCCCGCTGGCCGACCGCAAGCACCGGTCGCTCGCGGTCCTCGGGACCCCGGCGCTGTGGGAGACCGTCGCGCTCAACGTCGTCGGGTCACTCGTCGCCGGTGCCGTCGCGGAGTCGATCCCCGGGCTCGGGCACCCCTACTGGGCGGTCATCGCGGTGGTCTCGACCCTGCCGGCGATCCGCCAGCGGCACACCGTGGTCCGCGCCGGGCAGCGTGTGGTCGGCACGATCGGCGGCACGGTCATCGCGGTCGGCATCCTGCTGCTCGAGCCGTCGGCGTGGTGGATCGTCGTGCTGGCCGTCGTCGGACAGTTCTTCGCCGAGATCTTCGTCGCCCGGAACTACGCCGTGTGCCTGCTGTTCCTCACCCCGCTCGCCCTGGCGGTGTCGTGGTTGAGCCTGCCCGAGGCACCCCAGCTGCTGGCGCTCGACCGCATCGCGCAGACCGTGCTCGGTGCCGTGGTCAGCGTGGGGCTGCTGCTCGTCGGGCGTGCGATCGAGCGCCGGCGTGGCCGTGCCCTGGGTGCGACGAGCGCGATCCGGACCGTCTGACGCGCTCGGTCGAACCGGGCGTACCGGGTCGAATCGGGCGTACCGGGTCGAATCGGGCGTACCGGGTCGAATCGGGCGTACCGGGTCGAATCGGGCGTACCGGGTCGAATCGGGCGTAGCTGGTCGAACCGGGCGTACCGGGTCGAATCGGGCGTACCGGGTCGTTCCTTTCGACCAGGAACGCCCGATTCCGCCTGGCATCGCGCGTGACAAGGGAAGGAGCGGGCGTGGACGGCGGACGGGAGGCCCGTGGCGGCGCCGCCACGGGCCTCCCGTCCGTCCGTGGTCGCGACCACCGCGTCCGTCGCTGACGCGAGCCCGCAGGCCCCACCCCGCGTCAGTCGCGCGGCTGGATGTTCCAGGCGTCGATGACGGGGCGGCCGTGCTCGTAGCCGAGGATGCTGACCGAGGCGGTGCCGAGCTTCAGCACGGCGCCGTCCTGCGGCGCGAGCCGGATCCACGCGGCACCGAGTGCCCGCAGCACGTGGCCGTGGGCGATGAACACCGCGTCGTGGCCCTCGGCGAGCACCGGGCGGGCGCGGTTCAGGATGCGCTCGACGCGGACGCGGACCTCGGCGGCGTTCTCACCGGGGGTGTCGCCGGCGGGGACCCCGTCGGTCCAGAGGTCCCACGGCCCGTGGCGCAGCACCTTGATCTGCGGGGTGGTGAGGCCCTCGTACGCGCCGTAGTCCCACTCGTACAGGTCCTCGTCGAGCTCCGGCTCGACGCCGATCAGGTGCGCGGTGTCGCGGGCGCGCTGCAGCGGGCTCGACAGCGCCAGCGCGAACGACCGGTCCCCGAGGTACCGGCCCGCACGCTTCGCCTGCTCGACACCGTTGTCGGTGAGCGGGATGTCGGTGCGGCCGGTGTGCTGCCCGCTCTTCGACCACTCCGTCTCTCCGTGACGGACGAGGACGAGTTCGCCGGGGCGTTCCGAGGTCATGAGTTCCTTCCGATCCAGAGGCCGAGCGCAGCTGCGCCGACCGAGACGACGAGCATCCCGAGGCCGTTCAGGACGGCGAGCCGGGTCTTGCCGGATCGGAGGAGCTGTACGGTCTCGACGCTCGCCGTCGAGAACGTCGTGTACCCACCCATCATGCCCGTCCCGAGCACAGCGACCGTCGAAGCGGGGACGGCGCCCGCCTGCCCGAGGCCCGTCAGGACCCCGAGCACGAGCGACCCGGACACGTTGATGAGCAGGGTCCCGACCGGGAACCCGGCGAACCGGGAACCGGCGACGCGGCCCTTGACGACGCCGTCGAGCACGAAGCGCAGGGCGGCGCCGGCTCCCCCGCCGACGGCGACCAGGACCAGTTCGACCGGGCTCATCGGGCGTCCTGCAGCGGTTCGGGGCGGGTGCGGGGCCGGGTGGCCGCGGCGACCCACAGACCGAGGACGACCGCGACGAGTCCGAGCACGATCGAGAGCAGGGCGTACCCGCTGCCCGCCGTCCAGCGGCCGAGGTCGAGCAACTGCGCGGTGTCGTCCGCCAGCGTGCTGTAGGTCGTGAAACCGCCGAGGACACCCGTGCCGACGAACAGCCGGACCGCGCGACGGCGACCGACGTCCGGGCCGCGGCGTGCGAGCGCGTCGAGCAGGAAGCCGAGGCAGAACGCCCCGACGACGTTGATCACGAGGATGGTCCAGCTGATCCCGTCGAGTGCGGGGAACGCCGCGGCGAGGAGTGCGCGGACGGCCGTCCCGATCGCGCCGCCGAGGGCGACGAGGGCGACGAGCCTCCAACGCAGGTGCGGTGGGCGTTCGGCGTGCATCGTGCTCCCGTCGCGAGGCGATCGTTCCCCGGGCGACGGGGACGATCCAGGCTAGCCGAGACGACGAAACCCCCCGCCGAGCCGGAGCTGGACGGGGGTTTGCGTGCTGGTGACCCCAGCGGGATTCGAACCCGCGTTACCGCCGTGAGAGGGCAGCGTACTAGGCCGCTATACGATGGGGCCGCGGCTGTTGTCGGACTCGGAGCATGTCACCTGTGGTGACCCCAGCGGGATTCGAACCCGCGTTACCGCCGTGAGAGGGCAGCGTACTAGGCCGCTATACGATGGGGCCGTTCCGACAACTCGACAAGTATTGCACAAGGCTCGCATCCGCACCAAAACGGGGCGTGTCGCCCGGGTGTGCCGCCGAGTCGGAGCGGGCATACGGTGGATCGATGACGGCGGACCACGACGCGATCGCAGCGCCTCGACACGTCGGCGGCAGCCCCTCGGCCACGGTCCGGATCGGCCTGTCCGGGTGGCAGTACGACGGCTGGCGTGGGGACTTCTACCCCGAGGGCCTCGCGAAGCGGCGGTGGCTCGAGCACGTGGCGTCGCGGTTCCCGACGGTGGAGCTGAACGGATCCTTCTACTCGCTGCAGCGTCCGGCTCGGTACCGGGCGTGGCGTGCGGCCTCGGGCGGGCAGCCGTTCCGGTTCGCGGTCAAGGGCGGCCGGTTCGTCACGCACATGCTGCGGCTGCGGAACGTCGAGACCGCGCTGGCGAACTTCTTCGCCTCGGGTCCGCTGGAGCTCGGGGAAACCCTCGGGCCCGTGCTCTGGCAGCTGCCCGAGCGCCTGCTGCCGACGCCGGAGGTGCTCGACGCGTTCCTCGGGGTGCTCCCCCGGACGCTCGATGCGGCCGCCGAGCTCGCACGCCACCACGACGACAAGGTCCCCGCCGAACCGGACGGTCTCGTGGAGCCGGAGGAACCGGCGACGTCGATCCACCACGCGCTCGAGGTCCGGGCGGCCGGCTTCGGCGACGAGCACCTCGACGTGCTCCGCCGGCACCGCGTCGCCCTGGTCGACTCGCACGCCGGCGACTTCCCCCGCTTCCGGGCGGACACCGGGGCATCGCTCGCGTACCTCCGGCTGCACGGTGCACCCCGGACCTACCACGACGGGTACTCGCCCCGGGCGCTCGGCGGGTGGGCGACGACGGTCCTCGAGCACGCCGAGGCCGGCCGGGACGTCTACGTGTACTTCGACAACGACGCCGAGCGGCACGCTCCGTGGGACGCCCTGACGCTCGACCGCCTGGTCGCGGCGCGACTGCGTCGCGCTTCGTGAGCAGAGACGGTCGCCTCGGGCGCACGGACCCGACCGTTCCTGCACACGATGCGGACAGGAGGCCCGTGGCGGCGCCGCCACGGGCCTCCAGGCCGCGCAGCGCAGCCCTAGAGCGTGAGCGACTCCCCCGGACGCAGCACGACGAGCGACCCGGCGGGCTCGACGGCCTCGCGGAGCCGCCCCGTGTGCATGCCGAGCCCGACCTCGGACAGGGTGGCCTCGTGGATCGGGTACGCGCGGGACGGCGCGATCGCGGCGACGTAGTCCATCATCTCGGCGACCTTGAGCCACGGCGCCCCGACGGGTGCCGCGAGGACCTCGACCGGGACGCCCGGGTCCGTGTAGGAGTCGCCTGGGTGGAACAGCCGGCCGTCCACGAGCACGCCGGTGTTGTCGACGATCGGCACCGAGGCGTGGATCAGCTGGTGCCGCGTGCCGTGGAAGGTGAGCGCGAAGGGGCCCACCGTCCGGTGGTCGCCGTCCGTGACGACGTCGACCCTGACACCCGCCTCGGCGAGCGCCACGCGGACCCCCTCCGGCCCGATGACGACCGCACGGGGATTGGCGTCGAGGATGCTCCGGACCTGCTCGGGCGTGACGTGGTCCGGGTGCTCGTGCGTGACGACGACGGCGACGACCCCGGTCACGTCGACCGGTCGGGTGAAGTTCCCCGGGTCGAGGACCAGGCGGGCGTCCCCCTCGGTGACGACCTGGCAGGCGTGTTCGAGTTTGGTGACCTCCATGCGGGCGACCCTACGCGGCACCGTGCGGGCGGGGCCCCGTGGTCGCGCGGACGACCAGGTGCGCGGGTGCCGCCGCGATCGGGCCGGCGACACCGCCGTCGACCTCGGCGAGCACCGCACGGGCAGCGGTCCGTCCCTGCGCCACCGGGTCCTGCGCGACGGTGGTGAGTCCGACGGTGGCGCCGTACTCGTGGCCGTCGACCCCCATCACGGACACGTCCTCCGGTACCGCGAGACCGGCTCGGCGTGCGGCGAGCAGGACACCGAGGGCCATCTCGTCCGAGGCACAGAGCACCGCCGTCGGTCGCTCCGACGCGGGCTCGGCGAACAGCACGGCCCCGGCGGCGGTCCCGCCGGCGAACGAGAACCGGCCGTCGAGCGACCACCGTTCCGGTACGGCCTGTCCCGACGACCGCACGGCGTCGAGGAACCCGTCCCGCCGCAGGTGCGGCACGGCGACGTTCATGCCGGCCTCGTCCTGCCCGCCGACGTAGGCGATGCGCCGGTGGCCGAGGCCGTGCAGGTGCTCGACCGCGATCCGGGTGACCTCGCGGTCGTCGACGCCCACGTTCCGCAGGCCCGGTGCCGGGCCGCCGATGACGACGATGGGGTGCCGGCTGAGTTCGAGTTCGGCCCGTTCGGTGGCGTCGAGCACCAGGGAGAGCAGCACGAGGCCGTCGACGCGGTGGCGCAGCATCGAGCGTCGGAACGCCCGGTCGCGGTCGCCGCCCGGGCCGCCGAGGTTGTAGAGGACCAGGTCGTACCCGGCCTGGCGGAGCTCCGCGTCGACACCGCCGAGCGCCTTGACGTAGAACCAGCGGTCGATGACGGGCACGACCACCCCGACGGCGCGCTGACGACCGGTGGCGAGGCCGGCCGCCGCCGAGCTCGGGACGTACCCGAGTTCGTCGGCGACCCGCTGCACCTGCTCGATCGTGGTGTCGGCCACGTTCGACATGCCGCGGAGCGCCCGCGACACCGTGGACTTCGACAGCCCCGTGACGGTCGCGATCTCCTGGATCCCCATCGGTGCGACCCGGGAGGCCCGTCAGCCGTCCGTGCCGTGCGTCACGTCCGCCGGTGCGTCGGGTCCACGGCGTCGGGCCGCCACCGCGGGCACGCCGCGGTCCGCCCGGCGTTCCGGTACCCGTGCGGTGCGCGCCGGCCGTCGTGCAGCCGGTGCGACCTCGTCCCAGCCGGCGTGCTGGTGCACCCGTCCGTCCGCGCCGGGTCGAGGCCTGCGACCGGTGGGGTCGGTGACCGACGTGTGCACCGGGGCCACCGCGGGCGCAGCACCGACGCCCCGGGGCACGGACGCACCCGTGCCGTCCTGCGGTGCGCTCCGGCGGAGGACGGCGACCCGCCACCGGTCCAGGGCGACGACGCCGAGCACGCACACGAGCAGGGTGAGCGCCCAGCCGAGCGCCGGCCGCCCGGTGAGCTCGCAGAACACCGTCACGCCGAGGAACAGGACGCCGAACATGCCGACGAAGCCGATCGCCTCCTCGATGCGGGCGGTGGGACGGGTGGGTCCGCGCTGTGCCATGGTCGTCAGCCCTTCACGCCGCCGGCGGTGAGCCCCGCCACGATGCGCCGCTGGAAGATCAGGACGAGGACCACGAGTGGGATCGTGACGATCGTGCCGGCGGCCATCACCGCCGTGTAGGGCTCCTGGTGCGGCTGCGACCCGGCGAACGAGGCGATCGCCACGGTCACCGGCTGGGTCGCGTCGCTCGACAGCTGCGACGAGATGAGGTACTCGTTCCAGCTCGAGATGAACGCCAGGATCGCCGTGGTGAACACCGCGGGCGCCGCGAGCGGCAGGATGATCCGCCGGAACGCCTGTACCCGGGTGCACCCGTCGATGCGGGCTGCTTCTTCCAGGTCCCACGGCATCTCGCGGAAGAACGACGCGAGCGTGTACACGGTCAGCGGCAGCACGAACGAGATGCTCGGCAGGATGAGCGCCTGGTACGACCCCATCCACCCGATGTCGGTGAACAGCTGGAACAGCGGCGAGATGAGGGCGACGCCGGGGAACATCGACGCGGCCAGGATCGCGCCGGCGATGAGCGACTTGCCGCGGAACTCGAGCCGGGCGAGGGCGTACGCCGCCGTGGTGCCGACGAGCAGGGCGATGATCGTCACGACCCCACCGATGAGCAGGCTGTTGGCGAGCGCCCGACCGAGGTGGTTGCCGAGCGACGTGGAGAACGCCGTCGCGTAGTTGTCGAGCGTGACGTGCGTCGGCCACGGGGTGGCGTCGAACGTGAACCCGACGTCGCGGAAGCTCGTCACCACCATCCAGTAGAACGGCAGGAGGCACCACACGGCGATGACGATCGCCTGCACGGCCGTGCGGATGCGCGGCCCGGTGTCGCGGCGCACGCGCACCTCGGTGCGGTCGACGGCGCGGTCGCGTGCTGCTGCGGAGGACCGGGGGCGGTCTGCTGCGAGGGTCACTTGAGTTCACCCTTCTGCTGGGCGGCCTGCGTCTGCACGACGTTGGCGCCGAGGAACCGGACGAAGACGAACGCCACGATGAAGATCACCAGGAAGGTGATGGTCGACAGCGCCGACGCGGAGTTGAAGCCCTGCCGGATCTGTTCGACGACCAGGATCGACAGGGTCGTGGTGGCGTTGCCGGAACCACCGCCACCGCCGGTGAGGATCGCGGGCAGGTCGTACATGCGCAGCGCGTCGAGCACGCGGAACAGGATCGCGACCATCAGCGCGGGCTTGATGAGCGGCAGGGTGATGAGCACGAAGCGCTGGAACGTCGAGGCGCCGTCCATCTTGCCGGCCTCGTAGACCTCCTCCGGGATCAGCTGCAGGCCCGCCAGGATGAGCAGCGCCATGAACGGGGTGGTCTTCCAGGTGTCGGCGATGATGACCGCCCACCGGGACGCCCACTCGCCGCTCGTCCACAGGATCTGCTGCCCGAGGACGTGGTTCAGCACGCCGTTCGCGTCGAAGATGAAGTACCAGAGCTTCGCGGTGACGGCCGTCGGGATCGCCCACGGCACCAGGATCGCGGCACGGACGAGGGCGCGGCCCTTGAAGTTGCGGTTCATGATGATGGCCATCCACACGCCGATGACCGTCTCGGCGAGCACGGTGACGACGGTGAAGAAGAACGTGTTGCCCATCGACACCCAGAACTGGGAACCGAGGCTGCCGGGCGGGCACGTGACGTTGCCGCACTGCTGACCGAGCCAGTGCGCGTAGTTCGTGATGCCGGCGAACCCGCCCTGCACGAACAGGCCGGTGGCCTTGTCGAGGCCCTGGTCGAGCTGGAACGACTGGATGATCGCACTGACGACCGGGTAGCCGATGACGATCGCGAGGAGCAGGATCGTCGGGCCGATGAGGTACACGGCCCACCGGCCGTGCTCGGCGTTGAGTCCGCCCTTGCGCCGTCGGCGCTTCGGTTCCATGCCCGTCGGGTTGGGGATGGCTGCGGGGATCTCGGTTGCTGCTGACACGTGTCGGCCTCCTTGCCGGGGGTGTCGGAACGCAATTACGGGGCGGACGGGAGGCCCGTGGCGGACCCGCCACGGGCCTCCCGTCCGACGCGGCGTGAGCCGCTGTGTGTCAGCTGCTGGTCGCCGACTTCAGGGCGTCCTGCATGTCCTTCATGGCTTCGTCGACCGACTTCGATCCCTTGAGCGCCGCGTAGGTGTTGTCCTGGATCGCCTTCGTCACCGCCGGGTAGAACGGCGTGACCGGGCGCGGCTCCGCCGACTCGATCGACTTGAGCAGCGTCGGCAGGTAGGGCAGCTTCGCCGTCAGCTCGGAGTCGGTGTAGAGGTCACCGACGACCGGGGCGAGCGACCCCTGCGTCGCGAAGAACTTCTGCGTGTCGTTCGAGATGAGGAACTCGAGGAAGTCGTGCGCCGTCGCCTTGTGCTTCGAGTACACGCTGATCGCCGCGTTGTGCCCACCGAGCGTGGAGGCGCCGACGCCGTCGGCACCGGGGATCGGCGCGATGCCGAACGTGTCCTTGACCTTGCTCGAACCGTCGGTCTTCGCCAGGTTGTAGACGTACGGCCAGTTGCGCAGGAACAGCAGCTTGCCGGCTTCGAACGCGGTGCGGCCCTGCTCCTCCTGGTAGGTGATCGCCTCGGCCGGGATGTTCCCGTCCTCGAACGCGTCGACCAGGTTCTGCAGGCCGGCCTTGGCGTCCGAGGTGTCGACGTCCGGGTCACCGCTCTTGCTGAGCACCGAACCACCGGAGCCGTTGATCGCCTCGGAGGCGTTCACCGTCAGACCCTCGTACTTCGCGAACTGCCCGGCGTAGCAGCCGATGCCGGCGTCCTTCGCGATCTTGCAGTCGGCCATCATCTCCTTCCACGTGGTCGGAGGCGTCTTGACGAGGTCCTTGCGGTAGTAGAGCAGCGCGCCGTCCGAAGTCTGCGGCGCGGCGTAGAGGGTGTCGTTGTAGGTCGCGGTCTTCACCGTCGACGGCAGGAGCTTCGAGGTGTCGATCTTCATGTCGCCGGTCAGCGGCGTCAGCCAGCTCTTCGCGGCGAACTCGGCGGTCCAGACGACATCAACGTCGACGACGTCGTAGTTCGCGTCCTTCGCCTGGAAGTGCTGCACGAGGTCGTCGTGCTGCTGGTCGGCCTGGTCGGACTGCTCCTTGAAGGTGACCTTCTCGTCCGGGTGGGCCTTGTTCCACTTCGCGATGAGCGGGCGGACGACGTTCGAGTTGTCCTTGCCCTGCACGTAGGTGATGGGGCCGCGGCTGTCCTGGCCGCTCTTGGCGTCGTCCGAGCCGGCGCCGGAGCTCCCGCTCGAGCAGCCGGTGAGCACGAGGCCGATGACGGCGACCCCGGCAACGGATGCGAACCGCACCCTTGAGCGTGTTGTCTTCACAGCGTTGTCTCCTCGTTGAGATCACCAGGGGGCATCGACCGGGTTCGACGACACTGCCCTGGAGCAAGCGCCGCTGCCTGCTGGTGGAGGAAGCTACGCCCGGTCCAGCGGGAGCGCAACCGGTTGCATCGGTTCCGTGACCTGAGCGTGACCCATGAGGTTCCCGTGGCTTCCTGGGTGAGCGCTCACCCCCGTCGGGGGCACACGCACCGCGCTGCGGAACCCCGCACGAACCCCGCCACTGCGGGTCCGGTCCGTTGTCCGGACACCGCGGGCGGTCGTAGCGTCCCGACCATGACCCTGCACTCCTCCGTCACCGTGCCCGGCCCCCGTCGGGTCGTCAGCGTCGACCTCGACGCTCCGCTGCCGCGCCTGGTCGCCGACGAGTCGGGTTCCTCCGCGCTCGTCGTCGGTTACCGCGACGGCTTCCCCGTCACCACCCTCGACGTGCTGCTCACCGCGGACCCGGCCGACGCCGCCCGCGCGATGGCGCCCCTGGTGGACGGCCTCGCACGGACCTCCGGTGCGACCCAGACCCCCATCCCCGACCTCGACCTCCCGCTCATCTCGATCGTCGTGTCGACCATCGTCACCCGGGTCGAGGACATCCGGAAGCTGCTCGACTTCCTCGAGCACCTCGACTACCCGCGGTACGAGGTCATCCTCGTCGACAACCGCGTGAAGCTGCCCGAGGTCGACGCCCTGCCCGGGCTGCTCGAGGGCCGCGACGTCCGGCTGGTCACCGAACGCCGTCCGGGCTGCTCCGCCGGTCGCAACGCCGGGGTCGCCGCGGCGCACGGCGAGATCATCGCGTTCACCGACGACGACGTCCGGGTCGACGCACAGTGGCTCCGGTCCATCGGCACGCGCTTCGTCCGCGAGCCCGAGGTCGCCGCGGTCACCGGGATGATCCTGCCCGTCGAGCTCGAGACGCCCGCGCAGATCTGGTACGAGGCGTACTACGGCGGCTTCAGCGGCGAGCGCACCTTCACGCCGGTGACCATCGTGCCGGACGACGTCCCCGGGGTCATGCGTCACGCGCAGGCCCGGGCCGTCCGCCCCGACGGCTCGGTGCAGAAGCACTTCGCCGTGTACGGCATCGGCGGCTACGGCGCCGGCGCGAACTGGGCGGTCCGACGGTCGGCCTTCGACGCCGTCGGCGGGTTCGACCCCGTGCTCGGTGCCGGTGTGCCCGCCCGCGGTGGCGAGGACCTGGCGATCTTCATCGACATCCTGTGGAGCGGTGGCCGGATCGGCTTCGAACCCCGCGCGGTCGTGCACCACCGGCACCGGCAGGACCTCGCCGGGCTGCACGGGCAGCTCCACTCGAACGGCGTCGGGTTCACGGCGCTGATGTGCGAGCTCATCGCGAAGGACCGCCGGCACGCGATCGTGCTCGCGCGGCTGATGCCCCGCGCCGGCAAGATCAAGCTGAAGCAGCTCGTGTCACGACTGGCCGGCCGGCGTGACGCCGCGGCCGAGAGCATCACCGAGGCCTCCACGACCCGGATCCCGCGCTCGCTGGCCTACCACGAGTTCCGCGGCTTCCCGGCGGGCCCGGCGGCGTACTTCCGCAGCCGTCGGTTCTGGCGCGAGGTCGAGGAGGGCCGCTTCCGCCCGTAGGCGGAGCAGCAGACGTCCGCACCGGAACGGACGGGAGGCCCGTGGCAGCGTCGCCACGGGCCTCCCGTCCGTTCCGATGCGTGCGGTGGAGCAGTGCACGCGGTGCGTGCCGTGCGCGCGGAGCCCGGTCGCCCGCGCCGCGGTCACCCGCGCCGCGACCGCCCGACGACGTACCGCCACGGTCCGCCCAGCGCCGCCACGAGCTCGACGCGCTTGAGGCCGGCCGTCGCCTCGCGGAACGCGTCATCGACGGGCCACCCGCCGACGGCGTCCACCGCGGCGGACACCTGGTCCGCATCCGCGCCGGCGCCCTGTCCGAGCGCCCCGAGCTGCCGCAGCGCCCCGGCCGCCCGACGGAGCACGGCCAGTGCGGTGCGGGGTCGCAGCATGAGCTTCGCGACCCACGCACCGAGGCCGGTGCCGTAGCCGAGCGCCTGCGAGCGCAGCGCCGCACGGTCCGGCCGGTGCTTGTGCCAGACGACGGCCGAGGGCTCCACCGCGAGCGCACCGCCGGAGAACAGCACCCGGGTGAACAGGTCGGGGTCCTCGCCGGCGCGGGCCAGGGTGCCCGGGCCGAGTGCGACGTCGAACCCGCCCAGGGCGAGCGCGGCCGAACGGCGGAGCGACATGTTGGCACCGGTGCCGAACGCGCCGACGGAGAACGGGAACAGCGGCAGGTCCGCCGGCGGCGCCGACGTGCGGAACACCCGGCGGTCCGTGTTGCGCGCCCAGGTCACGCGCTCGTCGAAGTACCGCTGCGTGGGGGTCCGGAGTTCGCCGCTGGGCACGAGGCCGGTCACGCAGACGACGTCCGCGTCGCGGGCGTACGCGTCGGCGAGCGCTGCGAGCCAGTGCCGGTCGACGACCACGTCGTCGTCGACGAAGGCGACCACGGCCCCGGACGCGAGGGCGAGTCCGGCGTTCCGTGCGCGCGAGACGCCGGGTCGGGCCTCCAGGACGTACCGCAGGCGCGGATCCGCGAGCGACGTGACCACGTCGCGGGTCGCGGTGGTGGTGGGCGCGTTGTCGACGACCAGCACCTCGAAGTCGTCGTGCTCGGACGCGAGCACCGAGCGCACGCAGCGGCGCAGGTCCTCGGGCCGGTCGCGGGTCCCGATGACGACGGAGACGCGTCCGACCGGCGGCCCCGCGGGGGCGGCCGGGAGGCCCGTGGTGCGCAGGGCGCGCAGGGCCGGTCCCAGCTCGGCCGGGTCCACGCCGCCGTCCGCGTTGACGCTGACGTCGACGAACCCGGCGATCTCGCGTCCGTCACGGACGAGCAGGCGGGCGCGGCGGAAGCCGGTGGCGCCGGCGAGTCCGACGGCGGACGCGGCGAGCGCCTCCTGTCGGTCGACGGCGCCGACCCAGGCTGCGCCGGCCCAGGCGGGCACGTCCGGGGACGGCATCGCGGGCGTGAGCGTGAGCACGCGGGTGGTGGTGGCCTGCTGGTCGGTCATGGTCCGATGCTCCGGTGGGGCTGCTGCAGGGTCAACGGCGGCTGCCCGCGGTTGCGGCGACGGTCGTCCGACTTGCGGTTTGCCGCCAGCACACGCCCCCGGACGGTAGGATCGTGAGGACGACTCGGCGGCAGCACGCCGGGCACGAGGAGGACGCATGTCGATGGGCCCCACCGACGAGCTCGGCGCCGTGCTCCCCTCGGAACAGAGCGTCTTCGTGGTCGACTCCGTGACCTGCGTCTGCGGCCACGTGCAGGACGCCCACGAGCACTACCGTCCGGGCACGGACTGCGCCCTCTGCGACTGCCAGAAGTTCCGCAAGAAGCGCTGATCAGGCCTTCCGGGCACTGATCGATCCGGGGCGGTGCGGGAAACCGCCGCTTCCCCGCAGACGGGCACGGGTCGCCTTGTCGGCCCCGGAACCGCGCGGTTAGCGTCGCGTCCATGGCCATCTCCCCCGCGGTCCCCGCGTGCATCGTCCTCGCCCACGAGGACCCGGCACACGTGCGCCGACTCGTCGAGGCGCTCGACCCGTTCCCGGTGTTCCTGCACTGCGACGCGCGCACCCCCGAGACGGTGTTCCGCGCCATGACCGACGGGCTGCCGGATCGTGTCCGACTGCTCCCCCGGATCCGGACCGGCTGGGCGCGCTGGGAGAACGTCGCCGCCGAGGTGTCCGGCTACCGGGCTGCCCTGGCCGAGACCGACGCCTCGCACGTGGCCGTGCTGACCGGGAGCGACTACCCGCTCGCGAACCCCGCCGAGATCACGGCCCTGCTCGAGGCGCACCGCGAGGAGTCGTTCATCTCGGTCAACCCGCTGCCGTTCGCACCGTGGGGCCGTGACGGCGGCATCTCCCGCATCCGCTTCCGGCACTGGGCGTGGCGGAAGCACATGCTCCGGCTGCCGGTCCCCCGCCGCGTGCCGGCGAACGTCTCCTTCGCCGGGGGCTCACAGCTCAAGGTCCTCGCCCGCCGGCACGCCGCCGCCGTCGTGGACACCGTCGACCAGCGCCCCGACCTGGTCCGGTTCTGGCAGCGCACCTGGGTCGCCGACGAGACCTTCGTGCCGTCGGTGCTCAACTCGCCGTCGCTGACGCCGGGGTTCGCCGACGAGCACGTCTCCCAGCCGCTCTGGTGGATCGGGTGGGACGGCACCGCGCGGAAGAGCCCGCCGTGGTTGACCGTCGCCGACGCGGGGCAGCTGCTCGAGCGTCGGACGGACGCGGACGTCGAGGTGCAGCACCTGTTCGCACGGAAGTTCTCGACCGACCGGAGCGGTGACCTGCTCGACGTCGTGGACGCAGCCTTCGGGCTGCGCCAGGGCGCGGCGACGGGGTCGGCGTCGGCACGGCGGGACGCGGCAGCGGTGGTCGCACCGTGAGCTTCCCCCCGCAGACCCGCCGCGAGGCCCGCGCAGCGCGCGAGGCCGAGGCGCCCGCGCCCATCGCCCGGGAGCCCATCGCCCCGGAAGCCACCGCACCCGTGCCCGAGTCGCTCGACACCGGATCGGTCGCCGTGCGGAAGGGCGCCTCCGTCCTGTTCGGCCGCGGCCTGCTGTACGTCGTCGTCTGGTCGATGCAGCTCGTCGTCTCGTCGCTCATCTCCCCGGTGCTCGCACACCTCATGCCGCCGGCCGAGTTCGGCGTCCTCGCCTCGGCCATCGCCCTGTACCAGGCGCTCGTCGTGCTGGCCGTCCTCGGCATCGACCAGGCGTCGGTGCTGCAGCGGGCCGAGGACGGCGACGACCGCCGGGCGCGCGGCCTGCTCGCCGTCGGCATGGTCACCGCGATCATCGTCACCGTCGCGGCCCTCACCACGATCCCGGTCTGGGCCGACGCCGCCGGCTTCGTCGGCAACCACCCGCTGCTCCTCGTCGCGGTGCTCTGGACCGGCCCCGCCGCCATCGTGCAGATCTCCCTCGCGCTGCTCGTCGCCCAGGACCGCATCCGGGTCTTCGCGGTCACGAGCCTGCTGTCCTCGATCGGCGGCTCGGTCATCGGCCTCGGGCTCCTCACCTGGGTGCAGGCCGACGCGACCACCTACGCGTGGGGCGGCGTCGTCGCCCAGGGCGTGGCGATGGTCATCGGCATCGCGGCGACCCGTCCGCGTCTCGCAGGCCTGTTCGACCGCAAGACCACCGCCCGGGCGTTCCGCCTCGGCGTGCCGATCGCCCTCGGCAACCTGTCGTACTTCGTGCTGAACGCCGGCGACCGGATCGTCGTCCAGCGGCTGCTCGGCCCGGACGAGGTGGCCCGCTACCAGATCGCCTACGTCGTCGGCTCGGCCGTCATCCTGCTCCTGACCTTCACCAACCAGGCGTGGGCGCCGCACTTCGCCGCCCTCCGCGACCCGGTCGCCCGCCGGCAGCTCGCGATGCACTCCCGCGACGAGCTGTACCGGATGCTCGGACCGGTCCTGCTCGCCGTGACCCTGGTGTCACCGGTCGCGCTGCCGATCCTCGCCCCGGCGTCGTACCGCGTGCAGGAGCTCTCGGTCGTCGTCTTGGTCGTCGCGATCACCGCGTTCCCCGTCGTCGCCAGCGGTGCGACCGGACGCCTGCTCCTGGTCGAACGCCGCGGTGTCGCCGTCGGGGTGATCGCCGCGATCGCCGGCGCCGTGAACATCGGCGCGAACCTCGTGCTCGTGCCCGTGCTCGGCATCGCCGGCGCGGGCCTGGCCACCGTCGTCGCCTACGCGATCCTGGCCGCCATGCAGCTGCTGGCCCTGCCCGACCGCCGTGAGTGGCGCGGACCGGGTGCCCGGATCGTCCTGACGACCCTCGCCGCGCTCGTCGTGGCCGCCGCGTCCCTGCTCCTGCCGCAGGACGTCCTCTGGAACTGGGTCCGCATCGCCGGGGTGGTCGCCTGCCTCCCCTGGTTCCTCCGCCGACTGAAGACCGCAAGGGGTGGTGTCTCGTGAGACCGCGACAGACTGCACACGACGGCACCCGCCGACTCCGCGTCGGCGTCCTGGTGACCGGACTCGCCATCACCGGCGGACTCGAACGCTGTGTGCTCGAGGACACCCGCGAGCTCGTCGCCGCCGGCCACGAGGTCGAGGTCTGGCACCGGAACGCCCAGTCCCCGCGCGCCGCCGAGGGCCCACCGCCCTACCAGGCGATGGGCGTGGAGCTGGTGGAGGCCACCGACTACCGGTTCGGGATCACGACTGCGCTCCGCGACGCCTGGCGGTTCGCCCGCGAGGGGCTGCGGATCCGACGGTCGCACCTCGACGTCCTCTGGTTGAACCGGCCCGAGTACCTGCCGTTCGGCCGGGTCGCGTCGCTCGTCTCCGGAGTCCCGCTCGCGGTGCACCTGCACCACGCGCCGAACTACCGGCGGCTCGGCCCGATCGCCGGCGGCCGCACCCGCTACTTCGCCGTCTCGCACGCGATGGCGCGCGCCTGGGCGGAGTCCGGCGTGCCGACGGACCGCATCACGATCGTGCCGAACGGTGTCGACACCGACGCGTTCCCGGCCGCCACCCCGGCATCGGTGCACGACGCCCGCGCGGCACTCGGCATCCCCGAGGACACCCCGACGGTGCTGTACTACGGTCGGCTCACCCGGTCGAAGGGCGTGCTCGCCCTCCTGGAGGCATGGGGTCGCGTCCGGACGGCCGCTGCGGCACGCGTGCCGGTCACCACTCCCCCCGTGGCCGGTCACGCGGCGCCCGCGCCGCTCCTCGTGCTGGCCGGTGCGCTCTACCCGGAAGAGGCCGACGCCGTGCACGCCGCGATCGACGCGCTCCCCGCCGGTTCCGTGCTCGTGCTCCCCGAGCGGGACGACGTCGTCCCGCTCCTGCACGCCGCCGACGTCGTGGTGGCGCCGTCCCTCGAGCCCGAGGGCTTCGGGCGGGTCGTGGTCGAGGCGATGTCCGCCGGCCGTCCCGTCGTCGCCGCCGCATCGGGCGGCACCGGGGAGATCCTGTCGGGCGACTGGGCGCGGTACACCGTCGACCCGGCCGACCCCGACGCACTGGCGGAGAAGCTGCTCGACACCCTCGACGACGCCGAGCTCGACCCGTCCCTCGCCGCACGGTGCCGCGCGTGGGTCCGTGACCGCTACGGGCGCGAGCCGCACGTGCGAGCGCTGTTGCTGGCGCTGCTGGCACACGCTCGGCGCTGACCGGGCCGGACCCGGCGCCGTCAGCCGGCGGCGGGTCCCGTGGACGGCAGCGTGGCCCGGGGGCTCTCGCCGTCGGCAGGCACGTCGATCGTCATCCAGTCGACCAGCAACGACCCGGCGGCGTCCCGGGGCGGCAGGCCCTCGAGGGATCCCGTCTGCACGACCAGGTGCATGCGTTCCACGGGGATGTCCTGCGTGGTGCTCCCGACGACCTCGTCGTCGACCAGGAACGACATCCGCGAGGGCGTCCACTCGATCGTGTACGTGTGCCAGTCGGCCAGCGACGCGTCGGTCTCGTGGTGGACGCACTTCTCGGCCGGGTCGACCAGACAGTGCACGTTCAGCCAGGCGGGCGCACCGAGCGCACCCTCGGGGAAGTCGATCTCGCCGTGCGCCCAGACGTTCTCGTCGCTCCAGAGCAGCACCGCCACCCCGTACCCGTCGACCTCGTCGCTCTTCATCCGGATGCTGTAGCGCCCGGAGGTCTGACCACCCCATCGTCCGTCGACGAGCGGGACGACCCCGCCGGCGAGCGGGGTGCCCGCCTTCGTCGTGCGCAGGTGCATGTCGAGCATCCCGTCGTGGGCGCTCAGCGTGGACGCCTGGTACCGGCCGGTCCCCGCGGTGTCCGCGAAGCCGTGGTAGACGGTGAACCGGTCGTCGTAGGCCGCCTCGAACCCGCCCGACGGGGTGGTGTCGTCGAAGTCCTCGGAGAACACCCGCTTCCAGCCGTCACCGTCGCCGGTCGGCATCGCGACCCCGCTGGGGCCGGGGCCGACGGACGTCGTGCCGGTGGTCGCCGCGGCGACGGCACCGACCGCGACCACCAGGGCCGCGGCCACGATCGCGACCCGTCGTCCTCGTGTCCGGAGCGGGGTGCGGTGGCGGGAGGCGCCGAGGCCGTGCGCCGGTGCGGCACCGTGCGCGGCGGCCGACTGCTCGGCGACGGGGCGGGGGCCGTCCTCGTCCGGGGTCATCCAGCTGCCCATGCGCGGACCTCCGAGAGACCGACGTTGATCGTGCTGTTCGACACCCCGGTGGTGGTGAACCGCACCCAGGTGACGTTCCGGGCGGTGAAGTCGACCGTCCGGGCGCTGCCGTCGTTCGGGAGCTCGCCCACGGCGACCTGGCTGCCGTCCGAGAACGTCAGCGTGCCGCTCGTGATCTGGTCGTCACTGTTCGGACGGTCGTGCAGGACGATGCGCTGGAGCGCGACGGGGGCGGCCCAGTCGAGCTGGATCCAGATGCCGGTCCGTCCCCAGGGCACGGCCCACTCGGCGGTGTGGTCGACCGGGTGGCCGGACACCACGCCGTCGACGGCCTTCGCGACGGTCTGGCCGTCGGCCGGGTTGTCGGCGATCGCCGTCGGGGTGGCCGAGCCGGTGACGTCCCGCAGGCCCGGAGCGGGCGTGGGCGTCGGGGTCGGGGTCGGGGTCGGCGTCGGCGTCGGGGTCGGCGTCGGTGTCGGCGTCGGCGTCGGCGTCGGCGTCGGCGTCGTGCCGCCGCTGCTGCTCGCCGGCGACAGCGCGCGGATCTCGGCAAGGCCCACGTTCTGCGTCCCGCCACTGACCGACGTCACCGTGAACCGCACCCACGTGACACTGCGCGCCGCGAACGTGATCCGCTGCACCGCACCACCGTTGCTCAACGCCGGCACCTGCACACTCGAGCCGTCCGAGAACGTCAACGTCCCGCCCAGCACCTGGTCCACCGAGTTCGGCCGATCAGCGAGGTCGACCGCGTCCAACGCCGTCGCCTTCGCCCACCCGAGCTGGATCCACGTCCCCGCACGACCAGACGGCGCGACCCACTCCGCCGTCGGCGCATCCGGGTACCCGCTCACCACACCGTCGACCGCCTTCACGGCCGTCTGACCGTCAGCCGGGTTCTCCGCACTCGCCGTCACCGACGCCGAACCCGTCACGTCCGTCCGCGTCGGGGTCGGCGGCGGGGTCGTGTCGGCCGGGGCCATCGCGCGGATCTCGGCAAGGCCCACGTTCTGCGTCCCGCCACTGACCGACGTCACCGTGAACCGCACCCACGTGACACTGCGCGCCGCGAACGTGATCCGCTGCACCGCACCACCGTTGCTCAACGCCGGCACCTGCACACTCGAGCCGTCCGAGAACGTCAACGTCCCGCCCAGCACCTGGTCCACCGAGTTCGGCCGATCAGCGAGGTCGATCGCGTCCAACGCCGTCGCCTTCGCCCACCCGAGCTGGATCCACGTCCCCGCACGACCAGACGGCGCGACCCACTCCGCCGTCGGCGCATCCGGGTACCCGCTCACCACACCGTCGACCGCCTTCACAGCCGTCTGACCGTCAGCCGGGTTCTCCGCACTCGCCGTCACCGACGCCGAACCCGTCACGTCCGTGTGGGTGGGGGTCGGGTCCGTGGGGTCGGTGGGGTTCGTCGGCACCGGCGAGCCGGCGGTGTACTGCCGGCTGAGCCACGAGGTCTCCGGTCGAGCCGAGCAGGCCTGGTACGACGCGCAGGTCTCACTGTCGTGGGCGGCGTAGGTGAAGAACGCGTCGGCCTTCGCCTGGGTCTGGGCCGTCGTCAGGTTCGCCGGACGGTCGGCGATCGGGTACCCCATGTACCCGGTGAAGCCGTGCGCGCCGGTGTACTGCCGCTGCACCTGGTCGGTCAGGTACGCGACCGTGTGGTGGTCGCTGTGGTCCCCGTCGCCGTACTCGCCCTCGTGGTCGAGCGTGTGGATGTCCGTCGGTGCGAAGTCCTGCACGATCCCCTGCAGCGTCGCCCGGAGCTGCGCGAGCGTGTACGTGGCGCTGTGCGGGGCGTCGGCGACGGTGTGCAGGGTGTCCATGTCGCCCGTGTACAGGCGCTGGAGGCTCTCGTACCCGTTCGCCCAGAAGCCGTTGCCCTCGACGTTGCCGTCCGGCAGGTCGATGAAGACCAGGCTGATCCGCGGGTCGGCAGTGAGGGTCTCGGTGAGCAGGGTCCGTCCGGCGACCGTCGTGGAGCCGGTCGTCGACGCCGGGTCGACGCCGGCCATGCTCGCGTAGGCAGCCATCAGCCCGACCTGGCGTTCCTGCCAGTACCAGTCGGGCTTGCCGGCGTCACCGGCGGTGACGATCACCGAGCGCACGCAGCGCCCCGCGTCGATGTCCTTCCGCAGGTCCGTGCCCTGGAAGAGCAGGTCGTCGTCGGGGTGGGCGACGACGTTGAGCACCCGCCCGGCGCTGCAGTCCGCGGCCGCGGCCACGGCGGGCTGGACCGCGAGGTTCGGCGCGACCAGCACGGTGAGCACCGTGGCGACCACGCCCGCGACGGACGCGACGGTGGCCCGTCGCGTCCGTCGCGGTCTGTCGGAGGTCGGTTCAGTCGGTTGCATGGCGCAGGCCCTCCGTCGTCAGTTCGTACATCGCGGTCGTCCCCGACGACCAGACCCGCTTCCAGTAGGGCGAGGACGCCATGGCGGCGGCGAGCTCCTGGTAGTCGGCATCGCTCTGGTAGCCGTACCGCTCGTCGTAGGCGCCGAAGGGCTCCGCGACCAGGGCGTAGTAGCCGGTGGCCGACCAGTTCACGACCAGTTCCCGCGTCACGTTCGACAGGTCGGCCTCGGCGTCGTAGCCGCCGGTCGGGTCCGGGTACGGGCCGAGTGCTTCGCGGGACAGGTAGCCCACGTCGAAGTACCGTGCGCCGGTGTTGCTCGGGACGGCGTTGGCCGAGCCGGTGAGCAGCATCACGGAGCCCGCGGGCGCCGTGCGGTCGTAGTACTGCGTCGCTGCGGACTGGCTCCGGGTCATGACGCGGTTCCAGTCGAGCGAAGTCTGTCCGAACGCACCGATCGCGACGAGTGCCGCCACCGCTGCTCCGGCGACCGCGAACCGCACGGCGGACGGGCGCATCCCCCGCTGCAGGACCGCCCCGACCGGGGCGAACCGACCGGCGGGCATCGGGAGCGCCGCCGCCAGGATCGCGATCCACGGCGTCGCGAAGAGCACGACGCGGAAGACGCCCTCCTGGCCGTAGTTCGTGGCGACGAGCAGCGAGATCGGGCTCGCGGCGGTGGCGAGCAGCGCCCAGTGCGTCCGGTCGCGCCGCATCAGCACGGTCACCAGGGCGATGAGCCCGAGCACCACGAGCGCGGCTGCCGGGATGTCGAACGCCAGGCGCGTGACGAGCGGCTTCGGCAGGACGGTCATGTCGTGCGCGGGCGGCTGCACGTTGTCGAGCACGCGTCCGACCGCCGCGAGCGACAGGAACCGTCCGAGGATGTCACCGTTCAGCGCGGCGAAGACCACCGCCGGCACGAGCACGACGACGGGCAGCCACCAGGGGCGGAGCATCCGGAAGACGATGAGCGTGACGAGTGCGGCGACCGTCAGGTACGGCGAGATCTGGTGCGTCACGGCGAGCACGATGCCGATGAGGGTGATCGCGATGATCCGCGAGAGCCCCACCCGCCGTGCCCGCGGCTTGGCGGCGACCGAGCCGTCGGCGGTGGTGACGGCGGCGTCGCGCAGCGGTCCGGTGGCGAGCACGAGGATCACGATCGACATCAGGATGCCGGTCGACTGCGGCGAGAAGTACGTGGTGTTGAGCGAACCGGTCATCGCGGTCAGCAGCGCTGCGATCCACGGCCGACGGGCGCCGGGCAGCCAGTGCGCCGCCAGGACCCCGACCGCGATGGTCGTGCTGAACGCGAGCAGCACCGGCACCCAGGCGGCGATGAGGATCGTGTTGACGATGCCCCCGACGTCGGCGACCCAGGCGGCGCCCGCGAACAGGCCGGACCAGGTCTGGAAGATGTCGGCCGACGGGTTGGTCCCACCGAACTGGCGGATGTACTCGACGACACCGATGTGCCGGGCGGCGGCGGTCACGGTCGGCACGCCGTACGTGATCGCCTGGGCGAGCTGCACGACACCGCCGAGCACGACGACGGGCACGGCGAGTGCGCGGCCGCGCACCAGGGCGATGACCGCGGCGGCGACGACGAGCACGAGGCCGACGACCAGGCCCGGGCCGAGCGAGCCGAACAGGCCGGCGGGCACCGGGTCGCCCATGTGGGTGAGCGCGGCGACGACCACGACGACGAGCCCGCCGAGCGAGAGCGCCGTCACGGTGGCGGTCGTGCTCCACCGGGGCCGAGCGGTCGCACGGTGCACGAATCCGGCGCGACGGAGCTCCGCCACGTCACGGGGTACCGAGACGGCGAGCGCCGCCGCGGTGAGCACGACGACACCGACGAAGGGGACCGCCGGCGCCCAGATGTGGAAGGTCGCCATGGTGTACCCGATGGCGATCGTGCCGACGAGCGACCCGGTGACGGCGAGGACGGCGAACCGTGCGAGGGCCATCGGACGGACGAGCAGCATCGGGGCGACCCCGAGCAGGGCGAACAGGAAGACCGCGACGGCGCTCGCCCGCAGCGTGGGCAGCTCGACGACGCTGCCGACGGCGGCCAGCACGAGCGTCAGCACGACGATCGCGGCGGCACCGAGTCGCGCCGCCGGCCCCATCGCGCCACCGGGGGTCGGTCGCGCCGGCCCCGCGGTGTCGAGGCCGCGCTGCAGCTCGTGGCGGCCGTGCGCCGTGCGGTCGATCGTTCCCGCGCCGCCCATGCGTTCCCGGAGCGCCAGGACCGGAGCGGTGAGCACGGAGCGCCGCTCGACGCGACGCAACCGACGCTTCGTCGCCGCGAACTCCGCGTCAACGGCGTCGACGGTGTCCGCGTCGCGCGCGGTGCCCGTCCCGTGGCCGTTCGCCGGAGCAGCGTCGGCAGCGTCGTCGCCCTGCTCGAGGCCGAGGCGCGCGAAGGCGCTGATGGCCTCCGGTGCCGCGTCCACCGAGGCGGTCAGCGTGTCGCGGTCGAGTGCGTTCTTGGTCATCCAGGCTCCGAGTCCGTGGCCGTGCGCGGCAGCGGCGGCGCGGAGCGACGCGACGTCGTCCGCCGATCGCTGCCACGCGATCGCGGCCGGTTCGACGGCGATCGCGGATCCGGCGAACAGCAGTCGTGTGAAGAGGTCGAGGTCGTCGCCGCCGCCGACGCGGGTGCCGGGGCCGAAGGCGGTGTCGAACCCACCGATCCGGAGCGCGGTCGCGCGGTGCACGGCGAGGTTCGCGCCGGTGCCGTAGGCCGAGGCGGCGAAGGGGTGCAGCGGGAGGTCGTCGACCGGGTCGTCGAGCCGGAACACCCGGCGGCGGACGGTCCGCCCACCGGGGGTGCGGTCGTCGTGCCAGCGCTGCGCCGGCGTCCGGAGCTCGGCACTCGGCACGAGCCCGGTGACGCAGGCCACGTCCGGGTCGGCCGCGAAGGCACGGGCGATCGCGGCGATCCAGCCGCCGTCCACGACGGCGCCCTCGTCCACGAACGCGACGACGTCGCCGGTCGCGACGAGCAGGCCGGCGTTCCGCGCGGCGGCGAGGCCGCCGTCGGGCGCGGCGATGGTGGTGACGCGGCGTCCGCCGATGTCGACGGTCGCCACACCGCCGTCGTCGGCGCCGTGCGAGACGACGACGACGTCGAAGTCGGGGTGTCCGTTCACGAGCACCGACCGCATGGTCGTGCCGGCGGCACCGTCCGTGCAGAGCACCACGGTGACGGACGGCAGCACCAGACCTGCTGCCGGCCGACGCTCGGGTGCCGGCATGGGCCGGATCGCGCGCTGCAGCGCACGGACGTCGATGGTGCCGCCGATGCGGCGGCGTTCGGTGATCTCGGCCTCGACGAAGCCGAGCGGCTCGCCGTGGTCGCGGACGAGCAGGCGTGCACGCCCGTACCCGGTCGATCCCTGCAGGGCGATGACGTCCCGGTGGCTCGACGCGTGCACGTCGGCACGGTCGACCTCGCCGACCCAGAGCGCGCCGTCCCAGGTGGGGACGAGCGGCCCGGTCACGACCGGCGAGAGGACCATCGCCAGGGTCGCGCGGGTCACGGTGTGCCCACCGGCTGCGGGAGCGGGGCGGGTGCGGGCGGGGTCCGCACGACGACGGTGCCGAGGACCCGGCCGACGGCGTAGCCGGCGACCGTCGAGACGACGGAGAGCGCGATCGCGTACGCCCGCAGGCCTCCGCCACGACCGACGTGACGCAGTTCGCGCAGCACGGCGCCCGGGATCACGCGGGTCAGGTAGGTCGACTCGCTGGCGAGCGAGTCACCGGTGCCGACCCGACGGCTCAGCACGGCCTTCGAGATGCCCTCGTAGTAGCTGCGGCGGCGCAGGTAGCGCATCGTCACACGGTCCGGGGAGACCCGGTGCGAGACGTTCGAGCGCGGTTCGTGCCGGATCCGCGCGCCGGGACGGGCCTGGGCGATGCGGATGCAGAGTTCGGTCTCCTCGCAGCCGAGCGGCTGGTTGCCGACGCGGCCGATGCCGGAGCGGAAACCGCCGGCGAGCAGGATCGCGTCGCGGCGGAACGCCATGCTCGACCCGATGACGTTGCGGACGTCGCCCGGGGTCTCGGGCAGCCCGCGGTACGAGCACCCGACGATCCAGAGCAGTTCGTCGGCGTACGGGCCGGGGCCGGTCGCGGTCGGCCAGGACGGCGTGGCACGACCGCCGACACCGACGACGTCGGGGTCCTCGAGCGCGGTGAGCATGTGTCCGAGCCAGTCGGGGTCCGCGGTGGCGTCGTCGTCCAGGAACGCGACGACGTCGGCGTCGGTCAGGGCGACACCGGTGTTGCGGGCCCCGGAGAGTCCGCGGTCCTCGGTGTTCGGGACGACCCGGAGTTCCGGCCAGCGCGCGGCGGCGCGGGCCAGGAGCTCGGGCTCGTGGTCGATGACGACGACGACCTCGGGGCCCTCGGGCTGGCGCTTGGCCGACTCGACGCTGTCCTGCAGGTCACCCCAGCGCTGCTGGGTGTAGGCGCAGATGACGACCGCGACGGTCGTCACGCGACGTCCTCCTCGAGGGCGACGACGGACGCCCCGGCGACGACGGACGCCCCGGCAACGGCGGACGCGGCGACGGGGGTCGCGACGGACGCAGCGACCGGCGACGCAGCGACGGGCGCAGCAGCGACAGGAGCAGCAGCCGGCGCGGCGAGCTGCTCGGCCGGCGGGACGACGCTCATCGCCGCGCGACGGACCTCGGCACGGCCGATGGCGGCGCGACGACGCTCGTGCATGATCGACTTCAGCACGCGGATGCCGTCGGTCACGGCGTTGAGGTTGCTGGAGCCGTGCACCCGGAGCTTCTCGTGGCTCGGCACCTCGGTGATCGCGAGCTCGGCGGCCGACCAGCGGCAGGTCAGGACGGTCTCGATCTCGAACCCGTCGCCCCACAGCATCGAACCGTCGGCCGGCTTCGGCAGCTCGGACGACAGCAGACCGATCTCCGGCAGGACGTCCGCCCAGAAGGCGTTGTAGCCGTAGCAGAGGTCGCTGTAGCGGGTGCCGAGGATGATGTTGCAGAGCATGTTCAGGCCGCGGTTGCCCATGTTCCGGACGATCGTGATGTCGTCGCTGCCACCGCCGAGCGAGTACCGGGTGCCCTTCGCGACGTCGGCGCCGTCGATGAGTGCCTGGACGAACCGCGGGATCTCGTCGGGGTCCGCGGAGCAGTCGGCGTCGAACATGACGACGATGTCGCCGGTGACGGCCTCGAAGCCGCAGGCCAGGGCGTTGCCCTTGCCCTTGCGGGTCTGGTGCACGACGCGGATGTCGGGCATCACGCGCTGGGCGGCGGCGATGGTGTCGTCGACGGAGTTGCCGTCGACCAGGATCACCTCGTACACGGGCGGGAGCTTCGGGAGGATGATCTCGAGGTTGCGGGCCTCGTTCCGTGCCGGGATGACGACGGAGACCCTCGGGTCTGCAGGGCGAACGGTACGTGCGGGCATGGCGCGGTCCTGTCGGGTCAGGGTTGCTGTCGGGTGGTGGCTCGTCGAGACGAGCGGCGCGTCCTCGGATGACGCATCGACGACGGTGACCGTCGTCGGTCGAGCAGCGGGACGCGGGTACGACGCCGCCTGCTTGCCGCGGGTGAGTGGGTACTCTCCCCCGCGGTTCCAACCATCGCCGTGGCCAGCGGGAGGGTCAATGCGCGGTGCGGTCCCTTGCGGACACCCGGGTGCGGATACGGAAACCCGCAACCCTCGTGCAGGTTGGCCCTCCGGCGCGGCGGCCGGCGGGTGGTGGACGCAGGACGAGCGGTCGGGAGGCGCGGTGCCAGCTGGCACCGCGCCTCCCGTCCGCTCGTGGGCCGGTCTCAGACCTGCGGCACGTCCGCCGTCTCGAAGGCGGCCCGCAGCGCGACCGCCAGCTCGGCGACGTGCGGTTCCCGCAGCAGCGACGTGTGCTCGCTCGCGATCCGCACCATCTCGGTGGGCCCGCGCAGCAGGGCGGACCACCCGGCGGCGTCGGGGTTGGCGTCGGCGAGGACGTAGGTGGCCCTCCCGTGGAACGGCGTCGGGTGGTGGCGTCTGGTGACGATCTCGGCCTGGTCGAAGAACGCGTCGAAGTCCTTCTGCCCACCGTGCCGCAGCACGCCGGCCGTGTACGCACGGAGCCGCTTGGCGAACAGCGCTCCGTACGGCACACCCGCGGGCAGCACCCGCCTGACGGCGCGGTCGAGCCCCCGCTGCACGGCCCGGACGGCGGTGTTCGGCTGGTCGCGCGGCTCCATCCGGCCGAAGTGCAGGCGGGCCTGTTCGGACTTCGTGCGGGGCAGGTAGGTGTCGAGCAGGACGACGTGCTCCACCTGCTCGCCGCTCTCGGTCAGGAGCCGGGCGATCTCGAGCGCGACGAGTCCGCCGAGCGAGTGCCCGACGAGCAGGTACGGGCCGCGGGGCTGCACGATGCGCATCAGGGCGAGGTAGCGGCGGGCGCTCCGCTCGATGTTCCAGTCCGGCATCCCACGGCGCTCGAGGGCGTGCTGCTGGAACGCGTACAGGTCGTGTGCGGGCAGGTGCCGCGAGAGCGGCAGGAACGTCAGCGCCAGGGCACCGCCACCGGCGAAGCAGAACACCGGCGGACGGCCGCCCTCGCGCGCCTCGGACACCTTCACGACGTCGGGGTGGCTCGGCAGCGCGCTCGTCCCGCTCCGCACCCGTCGGGCGAAGGCGCGGAGCGTCGGGTGCTCGAGCACGTCCGAGGAGCGCAGGTCGACCCCGAGCCGGTCCTGCACGACGGCGAGCATCTCCTCGGCGGACAGCGAGTCGCCGCCGAGCGCGGAGAAGTCCTCGTCCAGGTGCACGCCCCGGAGCCCGAGCACCTCGGCCCAGATCTGCCCGACGACGAGCTCCCACTGGTCGTACTCGCCCTCGACCATCTCGGTCTCGACGCTCGGCGCCCCGGGGAGTTCGGCCCGGTCGACCTTGCCTCGCTCGTTCCGCGGCAGTTCGGTCATCGGCACGATCGACGCCGGCACCATGTACTCGGGGAGCCGCTCACGGAGCGCCCGGCGGAGCGCGCCCGGTGCCGGGGTGCGGTACCCCGGGCGACCGACCACGTAGGCGACGAGCCGGGTGACGGAACCGGGGTCGACCTGTGCCGTCACGACCGCGTCGTGCACCTCGGGGACCGCGCGGAGGGCCGCCTCGACCTCACTCGGCTCGACCAGGTAGCCGCGGACCTTCACGGCGTCGTCGGATCGGCCGAGCAGCACGAGCCGCCCGTCGGGGTCGACGCGGGCCAGGTCGCCCTGCCGCCAGCTCGGGGTCCCGACGGGGATGCCGGCGACGGCCTCGGCTTCGCCGGTGTGTCCGGCCCGTTCGGCGGTCTTCTCCGGCGCGCCCCAGTAGCCCGCGGTCAGGGCGTCGGAGACCACGACGAGCTCGCCGGTCTCCCCCGGGTCGGCAGGGCTGCCGTCCTCACGGAGCACGAGGACCGTCTTGCCGGGCAACGGCCACCCGGCGGGCACGACGCCCTCGGGCACCGGCTCGCCCGGGGCCACCGGGCAGTAGGCGACGCACGCGGTCTCGCTCGAGCCGAAGGCGTTCAGGAGCAGTGTGTCCGGGTCCAGGTGGGGTCGGGCCGCGGCGAGGTCGGCGCCGGTGACGGACTCGCCCGTGGTCATCAGGAAGCGCAGCCCGCCGAGCACCGGTGCGGTTCCAGCTGCGGTCCCGTGCGACCCGGGGGCGCTCTGCGACCCGATGATCGAGCGCAGCAGGTGCGGGGTGCAGACGAGCACGTTCACGTCGTCGTCCCGGAACCGCCCGAGCAGCCGCTCGACACCGAGTTCACGCGGCTCGAGCAGCACGATGGTGCCGCCGCAGAGCAACGTGTCGAACGAGAACAGGAGCCCGGCGGCGAAGGACAGCGGCAGGACGACACCGAGCCGGTCGCCGGGGCCGAGGCCGAGGGCGACCGCGTCCTGCTCGGCGTCGGCGATCTGCTGCCGGTGCGTCAGGACGACGCCCTTCGGCATGCCGGTCGAGCCGGAGGTGAAGACGATGGCGAAGGGGTCCCGCCCGCCCGGGCGCAAGCCGACGGTGTCCGCCGACGGGGCCGCGCCGGGACCGCCCGCGTCCAGTGGTTCGCCCGCGTCCAGCAGTTCGCCGAGGGCGTGCACCCGGCCGTCCCGCTCCGCGACGACGGCAGCGGCCAGCGCCGCACGCTCGGTGTCGGCCACGATCTCGTCGACGCCGGCGAGCCGGGCCACGTGCGCCAGGCGTGCTGCGGGCAGGTGGTCGTCGAGCACCACCACGGTCCGTCCGGCACGCACCAGCGCGAGGATGCCGATCACGGCCTCGGTCGACTGCCCCGCCATCAGCCCGACCGGCTTCGACGCCCCGCCCGGGGTGTCGCCGACGCCGGCGCCGCTGTGGTCGTCGGGTCGGAGTGTCACGGCCAGGGCTGCGGCCAGCGCGCGCGAGGCCCGGTCCGCTTCGGCGTAGGTGTACGGACGGCCGTCGCCCGCGAGCGCGGCGGCGTCGCCCCGGAGTGCCACCACGCGGTCCCAGCGGTCCAGCACGGAGTGGTCGGCCGCCGCGGGCACGGATGCGGGGTGGTTCCAGGGATCGACGGTCGTCAGCGGGTCGACGGAGGTCACGATGACACCTCGGGTGCTCAGCAGCGGACCGCCACGACTCCCGCGACGGTCTTCCGACCGTAGGTCCGCGCTCCCCCCGCCCGCGAGCAGTCGAGAGCCCGGTGCGGGGAACCGCAACCGGTCTGGAGGCGCGGCCTGCGCCCGCCACGGACGGTACGACTCCGGAACGACCGGACCACCGCCGTGGGCGCCTTCCGCACGGCGGCTCGCCCCGGCTCGGGGATCGTGCGGTTCCGCGCAACCTCCGGATCAGCCGTGGCGTGACCGTGGATGAGCCGTGCATCCCCGATGAGGACGCTCGGAACCAGCACGGCCGCGAACGAGATAAGCCCGGTACGAGAACAGCCCGGAACGAGAACAGCCCCCGGGAGATCCCGGGGGCTGTTCATCGAGTGCTGGGGTACCTGGACTCGAACCAAGAACGACGGTACCAGAAACCGCTGTGTTGCCAATTACACCATACCCCAAAAGGCCTGTCGGCCTTCTGGCCCGGTCACCCGGGGCACGATCAACTACTGTACAGCATCCCGGAGGTCCGCAAGACCACCCACCAGGTCTCGGTGCACGGCGGCGGCGGTCGCGGCGCCGTGTCCGGCGGCGACGATGAGCTGCTCCGGCCCGGGAGGCGTGACGTCTCCCACGGCGTAGAGCCCCGGGACGGACGTCCGGCCCACCCGGTCGACCACGAGGAGTCCCTGCGTGTCGCGCTGGAGCCCC
The DNA here is from genome assembly GCF_003234745.1 of Curtobacterium sp. MCLR17_039. Taxonomy (NCBI): domain Bacteria; kingdom Bacillati; phylum Actinomycetota; class Actinomycetes; order Micrococcales; family Microbacteriaceae; genus Curtobacterium; species Curtobacterium sp. MCLR17_039. The sequence goes on along the minus strand of NZ_QKTF01000002.1, from coordinate 2,540 downwards.
TCGAGTTCTCCGGGCGTGTCGCCGTTCGCGGCCGTGTTCCCGCTCGTGGCGCTCGTACTCGTGGTGGCGCTGGTGCGCAGCCAGTCGAGGTCGGCGTGCCACACCGGTCGGACGAACCCACCGGTCCGCGGCTCGACGTGGCCGTCCGCGAGCCGGACGCCGGTCATCCCGGAGCGATCGCCCTCGAGGTCCTCGACGACCCGCTCGTCCACGACGACCCCCGCCGACGCCAGCCGAGCGCGGCCGGCGTCGTCGAGCGGCGCCACCCCGTTCGTGTAGACGATCAGGTCGTCGGTCCAGGAGGCGATGAGCAGCGCCCGGTCGACCACGTCGTCGGTCTCGCAGATGAACGCGAGCGGCTGGCCGGCCTTGTCGTACGCATCACACTCGACGCAGCTGTGCACCGCGGTGCCGTAGAACGCGCGGAGCATCGGCAGTGCCGGGAACTCCTCACGCAACCCGGTCGCCACGACGACCGTCCGGGCGCGGGCCTCGAGCTCGGTGCCGCGCCACGAGCCGTGCACCCGCCAGGTGTCCGTGTCGGCGTCCGGGGCCACCAGGTCGACGACGGACTGCACGACCGTCGCCTCCGGGTACCCCTCGACCTCGGTCCGCCCGAGCTTGCGGAGCTCGAGCGGCGAGATGCCATCGCGCGTCAGGAACCCGTGCGACCGGAGCGTCGCGGCGTTCCGGGGGCGGTTCGCGTCGACGAGCAGGACGGTGCGCTTCGCCCGGACCAGGTTGAGCGCAGCGCTCAACCCGGCCGGACCGGCGCCGATGATCGCGACGTCGTGCACGACCGGGACGGTGTGCGCCGTGCTGCTCACGGCCGGTCAGCGCGCCGCGAGGGCGCGGAGCCGGGTCAGGGTGGACTCCTTGCCCAGGATCTCCATCGACTCGAACAGCGGCGGACTGATCCGACGTCCGGACACCGCCACGCGCAGCGGGCCGAAGGCGACGCGGGGCTTCAGGCCGAGCTCGTCGATGAGGGCTGCACGGAGTGCACCCTCGACGGCCTCTGTGGTCCAGTCCTGGACGCCCTCGAGTGCCGCGGTGCTCGCCGCCAGGACCGTCGCCGTGTCGCCCTTGAGCGAGGCCAGGGCGTCGTCCTCGACCACCAGGTCGGCGTCGGAGGTGAACAGGAACCCGAGCATCGCCGGTGCCTCGCCGAGCAGCTGCATGCGCTCCTGCACGAGCGGAGCCGCCTTGGTCAGGACCTCGAGCTGCTCCGGGGTCGCCGGGTCGCTGATGAACTCCGACAGGTACGGCAGCAGGCGCGACCGGAAGTCCTCCGGCGCCAGCAGACGGATGTGGTCCCCGTTGATCGCCTCGGCCTTCTTGTGGTCGAAGCGGGCCGGGTTCGGGTTCACGTCGGTGACGTCGAACGCCGCGACCATCTCGTCGATCGAGAACACGTCGCGGTCGGGGCCGATCGACCAGCCGAGCAGCGCCAGGTAGTTGACGAGCCCCTCCGGGATCATGCCGGCGGCACGGTGGTGGAACAGGTTCGACTCGGGGTCACGCTTCGAGAGCTTCTTGTTGCCCTCTCCCATCACGTACGGCAGGTGCCCGAACACGGGGTTAGAGGGCGCGAGGCCGATCTCGTACAGCGCCTCGTACAGGGCGATCTGCCGCGGGGTCGACGACAGCAGGTCCTCACCCCGGAGCACGTGGGTGATGCCCATCAGGGCGTCGTCCACCGGGTTCGTGAACGTGTACAGCGGCGTGCCGTTCGGGCGGACCACCACGAAGTCGGGGAACGTGCCCTGCTTGAAGGTGATCTCACCGCGCACCAGGTCGTCGAAGCTCAGGTCACGGTCGGGGACCCGCAGCCGGAGTGCCGGCTCGCGGCCCTCGTCGCGGAAGGCCTGGCGCTCGGCATCGGTCAGGTCACGCTCGTGGTTGTCGTACCCCTGCTTCGGGTCACGACCGGCGGCCTTGTTGCGGGCTTCCATCTCGTCCGGCGTGACGAAGGACTCGTAGATGTGGCCGGATTCCTTGAGCTTCGTGATCACGTCGTCGTAGATCGCGGTTCGCTCGGACTGCCGGTACGGTCCGTGCTCGCCGCCGGCGTCCACCCCTTCGTCCCAGTCGAGCCGGAGCCAGCGGAGCGCGTCGAGGATCTGCGCGTACGACTCCTCGCTGTCGCGGGCGGCGTCGGTGTCCTCGATGCGGAACACGAGCTTACCGCCGGTGTGGCGGGCGTACGCCCAGTTGAAGAGCGCCGTACGGATGAGCCCCACGTGCGGGGTCCCCGTCGGGCTCGGGCAGAAGCGGACGCGGATGTCGGAGCCGGAGGCGGTGGTGAATGGCGCAGTCATGACCCGTCAACCCTACCGCGGCACCTGTGCCTCCCACCTGCCCTGTGGAGGGGCCGCAGAACGCAGAAAACCCCTGACCACGAATGGTCAGGGGTTCCCTGGTTCTTCTACGTTAAGTCCGGCGGCGTCCTACTCTCCCACAAGGTCCCCCTTGCAGTACCATCGGCGCTGAGAGGCTTAGCTTCCGGGTTCGGAATGTGACCGGGCGTTTCCCTCTCG
>NZ_QKTF01000019.1:0-62765 GCF_003234745.1 Curtobacterium sp. MCLR17_039 | reverse complement strand
CGAGAGGGAAACGCCCGGTCACATTCCGAACCCGGAAGCTAAGCCTCTCAGCGCCGATGGTACTGCAAGGGGGACCTTGTGGGAGAGTAGGACGCCGCCGGACTTAACGTAGAAGAACCAGGGAACCCCTGACCATTCGTGGTCAGGGGTTTTCTGCGTTCACGGCCCGTTCTGGGTCCTTGTCGACGGGGACCGGTCAGGCCGTAGGATCAGCCGACGACGGAGGAACGATGACCGAAGCCTGGCCGGCCCTGCCCGACGGCTCCCGACTGGCGCTGCGGGAGATCCTCATCCACGGGGTGCTCTCCCGCGCCGAGATCGCTCGGTCACTCGGGCTCTCACGGGCGAGCCTCACGCGGGCGATGCGCATCCTCGTGTCACAGCGGCTCGTGGTCGAGGTCGGCACTGATGTGCGCGGCGCCACCGGCCGGCCGTCGGAGCTCCTGCAGGTGAGCAGCGGGCAGTGGGAGTTCCTCGGCATCAAGCTCACGAAGGACCGCCTGTACGCCGCGGTCACGGACCTGGGTGGACGGGTCCTCGCCCTGCACGAAGAAGGCATCGACGACACCGGCGCCGAGTCGCTCGCGGAGCAGATCACGGCGGTGCTCGGCCGACTCCGTGCTGCGCATCCAGCCATCTGCGCGATCGGGGTCTCGCTGCCCGGTGACGTCATGGTCCGCGCCGGGGAGTCCGTCGTCGCGGCGTCGGTGTTCCTCGGGTGGCACGAGGTGCCGTTCGCCCGGATGCTCGAGGAGCGGACGGGGATCGCCACGTTCACGGCGAACGACGTCCACGCGCTCACGGCGAAGGAGCACTGGTTCGGTGCCGGCGCCGGTCGCGGGTCGATGGTGCTCGTGACGGTCGGTGAGGGCCTGGGCCTCGGGCTCATCGCGAACGGGCAGGTCTCCACCGGGGAGCACGGGCGACTGGGGCGCATCGGGCACCTGCCGGTCCTCGGGGGAGGCCCGGACTGTGGCCTCGGTCACGCCGGGTGTGCCTCGAGCTACCTGCCCAGCCCGGTCATCGTGCGGAACGCCGGCCACGAGGGGAAGACCTACGACCAGGTGGTCGAGCTCGCCCGGGACGGCGACGAGGCAGCCCTCGCTGCGTTCGAGGATGCCGGTCGTGCCCTCGGGGTCCTGCTCGCCACCGCGGTGCACATCGCCGACCCCGCAGCCATCGTGCTGACGGGCGACGGGCTGCCCGTGTACGACCTCGCGCGGGCGACCGTCGACGAGTCGATGCGGGCCGCCCTGGCGCCGTACACCGAGCCGGTCACGGTGGAGGTACAGCCGTTCGAGTTCTCGGAGTGGGCACGCGCCGGGGCGGTCCTCGCCATCCGTCGCCTGCTGGGGGAGTGATCGGCCGAGGGATCAGGCAGAGGTTTCGGCGCGTTAGTTACACGCGTTGACAAACGTGGACGCAGACGGGAGGCTTGAGCGGTCCACACCATCGAAGGAGATGCCGTGACCGCTGCCCCCACCGTCCCCTGGCCGACCGACGGCCTGTCGTTCGGCGGCGACTACAGCCCCGAGCAGTGGCCCCGGGAGACCTGGCTCGAGGACGTCCGACTGATGCGCGAGGCCGGGGTGAACCTGGTCACCGTCGGGGTGTTCTCGTGGGCGCTGCTCGAGCGGTCGCCGGGGGACTTCACGTGGGAGTGGCTCGACGACGTGCTCGCGCTGCTGCACGAGCACGGCATCGCGGTGGACCTCGCGACGCCGACCGCTGCACCACCGAACTGGCTGCTGACCGCACACCCGGAGATCCTGCCCGTGGACGCCACGGAGCGGCGGGAACGACCGGGTGGGCGACTCGGGTGGTGCCCGGCCTCCGAGCTGTTCCGGGAACACGCGCTCCGCATGGTCGACGCGCTGGCCGAGCGGTACGGCCGACACCCGGCGGTGCGGCTCTGGCACGTGAGCAACGAGCTCGGCGGCGGCAACGGCCGGTGCTACTGCGAGGAGTCGGCAGCGGACTTCCGGCACTGGCTCGTCGCGAAGTACGGCGACGTCGAGGCCGCGAACGACGCGTGGGGCACGGCCTTCTGGGGGCACACCTACACCTCGTTCGACGAGGTCTCGCCGCCGCGCGGTGTGGGTGGTGCGCCGAACCCCGGGCTCGCGCTGGACTTCGAGCGGTACTCGTCCGACGCCCTGCTCCGCCAGTACGACGCCGAGAAGGCCGTCATCGAGCAGCACTCGGACGTGCCGGTCACGACGAACTTCATGGTGGGCGCCGGGTCGCAGGTCGTCGACTACGCCGGGTGGGCGAAGCACGTGGCGATCGTCGCGAACGACCACTACACGCTCGTCGACGACGCCCGCCGCGAGCAGGACCTCGCGCTGGCCGGTGACCGGATGCGCGGGATGTCGGCTGACCGCCGTCCCTGGCTGCTCATGGAGCACTCGACGGGCGGCCCGAGCTGGCAGCAGCGCAACCGCGCCAAGGAACCCGCGGAGCTCGTCCGGAACGCCCTGGCGCACGTCGCGCACGGGTCCGACGGGGCGCTGTTCTTCCAGTGGCGGGCCTCCACCGCGGGCGCGGAGCAGTTCCACTCGGCGATGCTCCCGCACGCCGGCACCCGCACACGCATCTGGCGCGAGGTCCTCGCCCTCGGCCGGGCGCTGCAGGACCTCGCACCCGTGCAGGGCACCCGAGTCGAGCCGGCCCGGGTCGCGATCGTCGTGGACGAGGCCTCCGGGTGGGCCGTGCAGTCGGGGCTCAAGCCGCACCGGGGCCTGCGCTACGGCCGGGAGCTCCGCGCCTGGCACCGCGCGTTCCACGACCGGCAGGTGCTGACGGACGTGGTCCCCGCCGACGCCGACCTGGACGGCTACGACGTGGTCGTCGTGCCGACGATGCTCATCGTCGACGACGCGACCGCCGCGCAGTTGTCCGCCGTGGTGGACCGCGGCGCCACCCTGATCGTCACGTACCTGTCCGGCGTCGCCGACGAGACCGCGCGCATCCGCACCGGGGGCTACCCGGGAGCGTTCCGCCAGGTGCTCGGCGCCTGGAGCGAGGAGTTCACCCCGCTGCAGCGCGACGAACGCTGGACCCTCGACGACGGCGAGGTCGTCACCGACTGGGCCGAAGCGGTCGTGCTCGAGGACGCCGAGTCCGTGCTCCGGTACACCGACGGCCCGCTCGCGGGCCGGCCCGCCGTCACGCGCCGCGCCGTCGGCGGCGGCGCCTGGTACGTGTCCGCGATGCTCGCGGACGACAGCATCCAACGGCTCGTGGACGGGGTGATCGCGGAGCGGGGGATCCTGCGGACGGTCACCGGGCCTCCCGGCCTGGAGGCGGTGCGTCGCGTCGGCGACGACGGTTCCGCCTTCCTGTTCCTCGTCAACCACCGTGCTGACGACGTCACGGTCGCCGCGTCCGGGACGGACCTGCTCGACGGGTCCGGCCACGGGCCGGATACCGTCGTGCCGGCCGGACGCGTCCGCGTGCTGCGCGAGGAGCGGGTCTCGTGACCGTCGTGGAGCGCGAGTCGACAGCCGTCGGTGCAGGCGATCGACGGGTGCACGTGCTGCGATCAGCCGGGGTGTCGCTGGTGCTGGCCTCCGCGGCGGACGGGCTGCCCGAGGTGCTGCACTGGGGTCGGGACGTCGGGCCCGTCGCGCCGGACGACACGGCCGACCTGCTGCTCGCACTCGGCCGGCCGCTCGGACCGAGTGCGCTCGACGCGCGGTGGCCCCTCACGGTGCTGCCGACCGAGCGCGACGGGTGGGAGGGTCGACCGGGGATCGCCGGGCACGTGGACGGGATGCCGCTCGTGCCGCGGTGGCGTGACGTCGCCACGGCTGTCGTCTCCGTCGCGGACGAACAGCGGATCGTCGTGACTGCGGAGTCGGACTCGGTGGCGCTCCGGAGCGAGTTCGCGCTCGACACCGCCGGGGTGCTGCGGGTGCGGCACACGGTGACGAACACGCACGCCGAAACCGTGCACGTGCAGGCGCTCGAGGCGACGCTGCCGGTGGGGGAGCGGATCACCGAGGTGCTCGACCTGGGCGGACGGTGGACCCGTGAGCGCACCCCGCAGCGCCGGGCCGCGACCGCCGGGAGTCACGCGCGCGAGAGCCGTCGCGGGCGGACCGGACACGACTCGCCGACGTTGCTCGTGCTCGGGACGCCCGGGTTCTCGGATGCCGAGGGCGAGCTGTGGGCGGTGCACCTGGCCTGGAGCGCCGACTCCGTGTACCGGTACGACCAGCTCGCCGAGGCGCGACCATTGCTCGGTGCCGGCGAACTGCTGCGCGCCGGCGAGGTCGTGCTCGGCGAGGGGGAGTCGTTCACCGCCCCCGACGCCGTGTTCGTGTGGAGCGACACCGGGATCGACGGGCTGTCCGACCGCCTGCACGACTCGTTGCGCAGTCGCCCTGGGCACCCGCGACGACCCCGGCCCGTGGTGCTGAACACGTGGGAGGCCGTCTACTACCGGCAGGAGCTCGAGCCCCTGGTGGCACTGGCGGAGACGGCGGCGGACATCGGGGTCGAGCGGTTCGTGCTCGACGACGGGTGGTTCCTCGGCCGGCGGTCGGACTCGACCTCGCTCGGGGACTGGCGCGTCGACCCGACGGTGTGGCCGGACGGGCTGGCGCCGCTCGTCGACCGGGTGCGTGCGCTCGGCATGGAGTTCGGCCTGTGGTTCGAGCCCGAGATGGTCAGCCCGGTCTCCGAGCTCGCGAAGGCACACCCCGAGTGGATGCTGCAGCGCCCCGAGGACGACGTCCGCACCTGGCGGAACCAGTACGTGCTCGACATGGCGAACCCGCTGGCCCGGCACCACGTGCTCGAGAGCATGTCCCGCGTGATCGGTGCGCACCACGTCGACTTCGTGAAGTGGGACCAGAACCGGGACATCGTGCACGCGGTGCACGCGGGTCGCGCCGGCATCGACGCGCACACCCGCGGCGTGTACGCCTTGATGGACGAGCTGCGTGCGCGGCACCCGTGGCTCGAGATCGAGGCGTGCGCGAGCGGCGGTGCCCGGATCGACCTCGGCGTGCTCGAGCGGACCGACCGGGTGTGGCCGTCGGATTCGAACGACGCCTTCGAGCGACTGCCGATCCAGCGCTGGACCGAGGCGCTGCTGCCACTCGAGCTGATCGGCTCGCACGTCGGGCCGGAGGTCTCGCACACCACGGGCCGGCACCTCGACCTGGACTTCCGGATGGCGGTGTCGCTGTTCGGCTCGGCCGGCATCGAGACCGACATCACGAAGCTGTCACCCGAGGAGCTCGACCGGCTCCGGGCCTGGACGGCGCTGTACCGACGGGAGCGCGGGCTGCTGCACTCCGGCCGGCTGCGGCACCTGGACCTCGGGGACCCGGGGACGGTGGCGACATCGGTCGTGGCCACCGACCGTTCGCGGGCGCTGGTGCGGGTGGCGCGGACGGAGACGGGGCCGAGGTCGTTGCCGGTGCCGCTCCGGGTGCGCGGACTCGACCGGTCGCGGCGCTACCGGCTCGCCCCGGTGGCCGGGCTCGCCGTGCCGCACGGGCTCGACATGGTGCCGCCGGAGTGGCTCGTGCGCGGGCACCTGGAACTGACCGGCGCGGTGTTCGAGGACGTCGGCGCACGGCTCCCGCTGCTCGCCCCCGCGAGCGCGATCGTGCTGGAGCTCCGCGCGCTCGACTGAGCACGTTCGACCGACGGTTCCGGTTCGCGAACCCGGGGGATCGTGAACCGGAACCGTCAGCGCGACGCCCCGGTCAGGGCAGGAGCGAACCCGCGTGGCGGAGGACGAGCGGGTGGACGAGCTCCTGTGCAGCGATGCCCGGCGCACCCGTCACCGTGAAGGTCACCGACTCGCCGGGGAGCAGGGACACCAACCCGTCGTCGACGCGGGCGGCCGCATCCACGCGATCGGGGAACAGCGAGACGTCCCGCGCGTACGCTGTCGCCGTCACGGTGACCGTCGCGCCGTCGTCCGTCGCCGACACGACCGTCGACAGGGGCGAGGGCTCGAGCGTCTGGTCGACGACCTCGGCGAAGTCGTGCACCGTGCGGGTGCCGGCTCCCGTGACGACGAGGACCTCGGAACCGGGGTCGCCCGGTACCGCGAGCGACGACGGCAGCTGCACCCGGGCGGCATCGGCGGGGTTGGCCGCGAGCGTGAACGACGACGACTCGAGCACGGTGCCGTCGAAGGCGACGCGCGAGACCGTGACCTCGTCGGCGACCGACGCCCCGGACGCGTTGACGAGGACGACGTCGAGCCCACCCTGGCCACCGGACGACGGCTGCACGGTGAGCAGCACGGGCTGGTAGGCCTGCCGGACGGCGTACCAGACGGGCTTCCGGATGCCGGCGTGGTCGACGAGGGCCCAGGACACCACGGGCCAGTCGTCGTTCAGCTGCCAGACGACCATGCCGGTGTTGTCGGGCGTGCGGGAGCGGAACCACTCCATGCCGAAGCGGATCGCGTGCGCCTGGTTGAGCTGCGCGGCGAAGTGCCAGTCCTCGATGGTCTTCGGCTCGGGCAGGTGCCCGCGCATGCCGTCGGCGAGCTTCCGGTTGCCCTGGTCGGCCTTCTGGTGCACGAGCATCTCGTGGCCGTCCGGGTCGAGGGGCTCGTCGTGCACCACCGCGGTCAGGGTCGACCACGCCGGCGGCCCCTGGAACCCGAACTCGGCGACGAACCGCGGCTCCCAGTCGGCGTAGGCGCGGTAGTCGAGCCGGTTCCAGACGTCCCAGATGTGCACGCTGCCGTTCCGCTGGTCGTTCGGCGTCAGGTACTCGTCGAACGAGAACGGGCTGCCCGGCGTGTACGGCCGGGTCGGGTCCAGCTCGGCGACCATCGACGGGAGCAGGGAACGGTAGTAGCCGTTGCCCCAGGTCCGGCCGACGAGCGACGGCCGCCAGCCCCACTCGGCGTAGGCGACGAGGTTCTCGTTGTTGCCGTTCCACACCACGAGCGACGGGTGCGGGCTGAGGCGGGTGACGGCCTCGCGGGCCTCGGGCTCGACCTCGTCGGCGAGCCAGGGCTCCTCGGCGTAGGCGGCACAGGCGAACAGGAAGTCCTGCCACACCAGGACGCCGAGCTCGTCGCACCGGTCGTACAGGTCGTCGGACTCGTAGATGCCGCCGCCCCAGATGCGGAGCAGGTTCATGTTCGCGTCGATCGCGTCCTGGATCCGGTCCGCGTAGCGCTCGGGCGTCATCTCGGTCAGGTAGGCGTGGTCGGGGATCCAGTTCGCCCCGCGCACCATGACCGGACGGCCGTTGACGCGGAGCAGGAACGGCGCGCCGCCGGCGTCGGCAGCGGTGTCGAGCGTGACCGTGCGGAAGCCCACGCGGCCGGTCCACACGTCGTCGCCGACCTCGACCCGGACGTCGTACAGCGGCTGGTCGCCCTCGCCGCGGGGCCACCAGACGGCGACGTCGGGGACCTCGAGGCGGACGGTCGCCGCGCCGTCGACGACGGGGCGCGCGCCGACCACCCGGCCGGCGGTGTCGGAACCCGGGTGCCCTGCGGACGCGGGGTGCGGGGCCAGGGTGATCCGGGCCTCCAGGCCGTTGCCCGCGGAACCGTCCGCGGACGCGACGGGCGCGCTGCCGATCGCCTGCGAGAAGGAGCCGGTGGAGCCGGCGTGCTCGACGTCGACGTGGGCCGTCAGCACCCCGGTGGTGCCGTCGAGGTCGACGAGCGGGCGGACGGCCGCGATGCGGACGCCGCTCCAGGACTCGATGCCGATCGACTTCCAGATGCCGCTCGTGGCGACGTCGACGCCCCAGTCCCACCCGAAGTTCGACGCGTTCTTGCGCAGCGCGTTGTAGGGGTGGTGGTTGACGTGGGGTAGCTCGCCGCCGTGCAGTGCGGACAGACGCTCGGCTGCGGGGACGGGCGCGTCGAACGTGACGACGAGCTCGTTCGTGCCCGGTCGGAGCAGGTGCCCGACGGGGAACCGGTACGAGCGGTGCTGGTTGGCGGTGGTCGCGACGACGATGCCGTTGAGCTCGATCGTGGCGAGGGTGTCGAGGCCCTCGGCGACGAGGTCGTGGCGGGTCTCGTCCGGCGCGGTCCACTCGAACGTGCGGCGGTAGCGCCAGACGGTGTCGCCGATCCACTGGGTGGCGGCCTCGCCGTCGCCGTCGAACGGGTCGGGGATCCGGCCGGCCCGCAGCAGGTCGGTGTGCACGCAGCCGGGCACCTGCGCCTCGACCGGTTCGCGGTGCTCCGCCGACTGCTCGGGCCCGGTCACCGCCTCGAGGGTCCACGTGCCGTCCAGGGTGGTCCGCTCCATTGCGTCTCCTCATCGTTACGGGGCCGTGACCCGACCCCTTGACCGCCTTAGTTTACGCGTGTAACAATCACGCTCACAACGTGGACCCTGCGACGACGCAGACCGAGAGGACAACGATGTTCAACCCAACCCGTTCACGGCTCGCCATCGGCGGCGCCGTTCTCCTCGCAGCCGGCCTCGCGCTCAGCGGCTGCAGCTCCAGCGGCACCGCCAGCACGAACGACGCCGCTGCCTCGACCCTGGTGGCGTACACCGGCCAGTCCGGCGACTACCAGATCAACTTCAACCCGTGGTCGCCGTCCAACATCGGCGGCGTCGGCACGATCTACGAGTCGCTCTTCTTCATCACCAACGTCAACACGAAGGACCCGAAGCCGCTGCTCGGCAAGTCCTACGAGTGGAACGACGACGGCACGCAGCTCACCATCACGCTGCGCGACGGGGCCACCTGGAGCGACGGCGAGCCCTTCACCTCGAAGGACGTCGTGTTCACGCTCGACATGCTCAAGAAGCAGAAGGCCCTGAACTCGATCGGCTACGACGGCACCGCGAAGGCCGACGGCGACGACAAGGTGGTCGTCTCGTTCGACAAGCCGTCGTTCGTGCTCGGCCCGAACCTGCTCGGCAAGACCTGGATCGTGCCCGAGCACCTGTGGAAGGACATCGACCCGACCACCGACGTCGTGCGTGAGCCCGTCGGCACCGGCCCGTACACGCTCGGCACCTTCAAGGCGCAGGCATTCACCCTCGAGGCGAACAAGAAGTACTGGGACGGCGCCCCGGCCGTGAAGACCATCCGCTACCTGTCGCTCTCCGGCAACACCGCCGGCGCCGACGCACTGAAGCAGGGGTCGATCGACTGGCAGACCGGCCCGGTGCCGAACATGGACGACATCCCCGCCAACTACAACGGCTACGACGGCATCACCGTCGGCCAGAACCAGATGGCCCTGCTGACCTGCGCGAACACCGACCTGGGCTGCGCCGGCCCGCAGACCGACCCGGCCGTCCGCCACGCGATCGCCGACGCCATCAACCGGAAGCAGCTCAACTCGCTGGCGTTCGAGAACACCGCGAGCGAGATCTCGCCGACCTTCGCGCTCACCACGACGCAGAAGGACACCATCTCGAAGGACATCGAGCCGGCCGTGATGCCGGAGACCGCCGACACCGACGCGGCCGCCGCGACCCTCGAGGACGCCGGGTGGGAGAAGGGCTCCGACGGCATCTACGCCAAGGACGGCAAGAAGCTGTCCCTGACGGTCGAGGTCGTCACCGGGTGGACGGACTACATCACCGCGATCGACACGATGACGCAGCAGCTCAAGGCCGCGGGCATCGAGCTCAAGGCGCAGCAGTCGTCGTGGAACGAGTGGACCGACAAGAAGACCAAGGGCAACTTCGAGCTCGCGATCGACTCGCTCGGCCAGGGCCCGACGGCGAACCCGTACTACCTGTACAACAACTACTTCACGACGGCCAACACCGCGAAGGTCGGTGAAGCGGCCCCGATGAACATCTCGCGGTACAGCAACCCCGACGTCGACGAGGCCATCGCGAAGCTCGCCACGATCAACCCCGAGGACACCGCGGCGACCCAGCCCGAGCTCGACACGATCCAGGAGCACATCGTCGAGGACCTGCCCTACATCCCCGTGATGACGGGCGGCACGACGAGCGAGTTCCACGCGGCGAAGTTCACCGGCTGGCCGACGAAGGACGACCTGTACGCGTTCCCGGCGGTCTGGGCGAGCCCGGACAACGCCGAAATCTTCAAGGCGCTCAAGCCGGCGAAGGGCTGACACCGATGGGATCGCGACCGAGGGGCACTCGACGATGACCTACTTCCTGCGCAAGATCGGGTTCTACGTCGTCGCACTGTGGGCGGCCCTGACGCTGAACTTCATCATCCCCAGGCTCCTGCCCGGCAACCCGGTGGACATCCTGCTCGCCAAGCTCCAGCAGCGCGGCGGCCAGGTGACCCCGGCGACCCGGGAGGCGTACGAGCTGCTCCTCGGTGGCGATTCCTCGGAGCCGCTCATCTCCCAGTACGGCCACTACCTGGTCAACGTGTTCCGCGGTGACCTCGGCGTGTCCGTCAGTTACTTCCCGGCACCCGTCACCGAGGTGATCGGCAGTTCGCTGCCGTGGACCATCGCCCTGGTCGGGATCGCCACCATCGTGGCCGCGATCATCGGCGTCGGCCTCGGGGCCTTCGTCGGGTGGCGGCCCGGCACCTGGCTCGACTCGTTCGTGCCGGCCACCACCCTGCTCGCCGCGGTGCCGTACTTCTGGCTCGCGCTGATCCTGGTGTACTTCTTCGCCACCGGGCTCCACCTGTTCCCGGCGCAGGGCGGCTACGACGTCATCCTGACGCCCGGGTTCAACTGGGACTTCATCGTCTCGGCGGTGCAGTACGGGGTGCTGCCGGCGGTGACGATCGTGCTCGCATCGCTCGGCGGCTGGCTGCTCGGCATGCGCAACATGATGGTGTCGACGCTGTCCGAGGACTACATCACCACCGCGCAGGCGAAGGGCCTGTCCGACGGCAAGATCCTGCGGAACTACGCCGCCCGGAACGCCGTGCTGCCGTCCGTCGCCGGGTTCGCGATCTCCCTCGGGTTCATCGTGTCCGGCTCCGTCGTCACCGAGCAGGTGTTCTCGTACCCGGGCATCGGGTCGAAGCTGCTGTCCGCCGTGACGAACAACGACTACGCGCTCATGCAGGGCATCTTCCTGTTCATCACCCTGGCGGTCCTCGGCGCGAACCTCGTCGTCGACCTGCTGTACGGACTGATCGACCCGCGCACGCGGGCCCGGAGCTAGGGGAGGAGACGACCATGACCAACATCCAGCAGGAGACCGAGCCCACCATCGGCGCGCTGACCGAGGAGGCCGACAGCACCACGTCGATCGCCACCCGGCGCGCGTCGAAGGGCGGCATCCGCAGGTTCTTGCCCACCCTCACCCCGTGGCTCGTCACGGGCATCGCGCTCGTCGCCGGCGTCACGCTGTTCGGGGTGATCGGACCGCTGCTCGTCGGCGACCCGACCACCATCCGCGACACCGGGCTGCAGGGACCGAGCGGCTCGAACGTCCTCGGCACCACCCAGACCGGTCAGGACGTCCTGGCGCAGCTCGCCTTCGCCACCCGGGGCAGCCTGCAGATCGGGCTCATCGTCGGCGTCCTCGCCACGGTGCTGTCCGCGTTCTTCGGCATCCTCGGCGCCTACCTGGGCGGGATCATGGACGAGGCGTTCTCGCTGTTCTCGAACGTGTTCCTCGTCATCCCCGGCCTGCCGCTCGTCATCGTCATCTCCGGCCTGGTGCCGCGTGAGGCCCGCGGGCTGTGGACCATCGCGGTCGTCCTGGCGATCACGTCGTGGGCCGGGTCCGCCCGGGTGCTGCGGGCGCAGACGATGTCGATCCGCAACCGCGACTACGTGTCCGCCGCCCGGGTCGCCGGCGAACGGCCCTGGCGGGTCATCGCCGTCGAGATCCTGCCGAACCTGCTGCCGGTGCTCGCGTCGCAGTTCGTGTTCGCGGTGATCGCTGCGATCCTCGGGGAGGCGGGGCTGTCGTTCCTCGGGCTCGGGGCGTCGAACTCGTCGACGCTCGGCACGATGCTCTTCTACGCCCAGAACGGCTTCGCGCTGGCGAACGGAGCCTGGTGGTGGTTCGTGCCGCCGGGCCTGCTCATCGCCCTGCTCGGCATGGGCCTGTCCCTGGTGAACTTCTCGATCGACGAGGTCATCAACCCGCGACTCGCGAACGTGCGTGCGCAGCGACGGCGCGACCGTCGTGCGAAGCGTGCGGCCCGCTCGGGAGGCCCGGCCCGCGTCGCCACCGCCGGTCACGACACGAAGGGGGTCGCCCGATGAGCGCCACCGACACCGCACGACCGGTCACCTCCGACGCCACGGGCGACGGCCGCCGACCGGCCGTGCTGACCATCGACCACCTCGACGTCGTCTACGAGACCGAGCACCCCGTGCACGCCGTCAAGGACGTCTCGCTCACCCTGGCGCCCGGCGAGATCCTCGGGCTCGCGGGGGAGTCGGGCTGCGGCAAGACGACCCTGGCGTACGCCATCACCCGGCTGCACCGGCCGCCGGCGAAGGTCACGTCGGGCAGCATCACGTTCCACGACCGCGACGGCACCGACGTCGACCTGCTCGGCCTGCCGCACGAGCAGCTCCGGGCGGTGCGGTGGTCGAAGCTGTCGATGGTGTTCCAGGGGGCGATGAACGCGCTCAACCCGGTCACCACGATCCGCGCCCAGCTCGACGACGCCCTGGTCGAACACCGGAAGGGCCTGCCCCGCAAGGAACGTCGGGCGATCGCCGAGGACGCCCTGCGCCGCGTCGGCGTCGACCCGTCCCGCATCACCGCGTACCCGCACGAACTGTCGGGCGGCATGCGGCAGCGCGTGATGATCGCGATGGCGATGCTGCTCGAACCGCAGATCATGATCATGGACGAGCCGACCACCGCGCTCGACGTCGTGGTGCAGCGGGAGATCCTGCGCGAGATCGTCCGACTGCGCGACGAGCTCGGGTTCGCCGTCGTGTTCATCACCCACGACCTGCCGCTGCTGCTCGAGATCAGCGACCGGATCGCGATCATGCTCCGCGGCGAGGTCGTCGAGTGCGACCGTGCCAGCGTGATCCAGCACGACCCGCAGCACCCGTACACGCGGAAGCTGCTGCAGTCGTTCCCGAGCCTGTCCGGAGCCCGCGGCGCGTTCATCCGCACCGGGGTCGAGGACGGCGCCGAACCCGAGACCGACACCCGGGCCGTCGTGGTCCAGGCAGCACAGGAGACGGACCGATGACCAGTGTGACCGTCAGCCACCTCGGCAAGGACTTCCACACCCGCAAGGGCCTGAAGCGCACCACGCTGCGGGCCGTCGACGACGTGTCGTTCGACCTGCTGCCCGGCCGGACCGTCGCGCTGGTGGGGGAGTCCGGCTCGGGCAAGTCCACCATCGCGCGGATGCTCGCCAAGCTCGAGACCAGGACGCGCGGCTCGATCGACGTGCGGCTCGAGGACGGCACCCCCGTCGAGGGCAGCATGTACCGGCGGCACGTGCAGATGGTGTTCCAGGACCCGTTCGCCTCGCTCAACCCGTTTCACTCGATCGAGCACCACATCGCCCGGCCGCTGCAGCTGCACCACCGGGCCCGCGGCGCCGACGAGACCGCCGACAAGGTGCGGGAACTGCTCGGCCGGGTGAACCTCGACGAGGACTTCGCGTCGCGGCGGCCGCACGAGCTCTCCGGCGGGCAGCGGCAGCGCGTCGCCATCGCCCGCGCACTCGCCCCGGGCGCCCAGGTGCTCATCGCCGACGAACCCGTGTCGATGCTCGACGTCTCGATCCGCCTGAGCGTGCTCAACCTGCTCGGCCGGCTGCAGCGCGAGGACGAACTCGCCGTGCTCTACATCACGCACGACCTGGCGACCGCGCGGCACTTCTCCGACGAGATCCTCGTGCTCTACCGCGGCCGGGTCGTCGAGCGGGGTCCGTCGGACGCCGTCATCCTCGACCCGCACCACGACTACACCCGGCTGCTCGCCGAGGCCGCCCCCGACCCGGAGCGCACCGAGCGCCGGATCACCGCGGGGCCGCCGCTCGACCGGACGAAGATCGACAACACCACCTGCTACGACCACACGGTCGGGGACTGGGTGTCGAGCGAGCCCGCACCGGTCGGGGCGTGATGAGCAACGGGCCGACGTTCGTCGACTGGGTCACCGACGGGTTCGCGGCACGGTTCCGGGTCGGTGCGGACCAGCCCGCGGCGCTCGTGTCGTTCGTGCCGACCGGCGGAGCGTCGGCTGGCGGAGCGCTCGCCGACGGGCCGGACGACCCGCAGCCGCTCGTCGAGCTGACGACGATCGGGCACGGGCGGTTCCCGGGCGGGTTCCGGCACGTGGACTCCACGATCGGGGCGCGACTGCGCCCCGTGTCGCACCACGTGCACGACGACGGGACCGACCTGTGGTTCCGGATCGTGCAGGCGGACGCGGCCACGGGCCTCCAGGCCGAGTCGGTGTTCCGGGCGCGCGCCGGCGTGCCCGCGTTCCAGACGTGGACCGAGGTGTCGGCCGAGCACGGTGAGCACGTCGTCGACTCCGTGTCGTCGTTCGCGACCGGGGTGTTCCTGGCCGACTCGGGTGCCACCGTCGACGAGCTCGCCCTCGTGCACGCCGACAACGACTGGGCAGCGGAGAGCCGTTGGCGGACCGATCCGCTGCGGTCGATCGGGCTCGCGGCGATCGACCGGGAGGCCCAGCACCACCCGCCCCGCAGCCGCGCCGTCGTGCAGAACCGCGGTTCGTGGTCGACGGGCGAGGCGCTGCCGATCGGGGTGCTGCGGGCGGAGGACGCTGTGTCGCTTCCGTACGCGCTCGTCTGGCAGGTCGAGCACAACGGGCCGTGGCTGTACGAGCTCGGGGAGACCCGGCGGCACGCGTACCTGCTGGTGAGCGGCCCCACCGACCAGGAACACCAGTGGACCACCGTCGTCACGCCCGAGCAGCCGTTCACCTCGGTGCCGGTGTCCGTCGGGATCGCCGGGTCGATCGACGACGCCTTCGGGGTGCTCACCCGGCAGCGTCGGGCGTTCCGGCACGTGCGGGAGGCCGACCGTGCCCTGCCCCTGGTGTTCAACGACTACATGAACACGCTCATGGGCGACCCGACCACCGAGAAGCTCCTGCCGCTCATCGACGCGGCAGCCGACGCCGGAGCGGACCTGTTCTGCATCGACGCCGGCTGGTACGCCGAGGGGCACTGGTGGGACACCGTCGGAGCGTGGGAGGAAGCGGCGTCGCGGTTCCCATCGGGGCTCGGGGCCGTCATCGACCACATCCGTGCGCGCGGCATGCAGGCCGGCCTCTGGCTCGAGCCCGAGGTCATCGGCATCCACTCGCCGCTGGCTTCGACCCTGCCGTCGTCCGCGTTCGTCGAGCACCACGGGGTCCGGGTCGCGGAGCACGGGCGGCACCTGCTCGACCTGCGCTCGCCGGAGGCCCGCGCGCACCTCGACGCGGTGGTCGACCGGCTCGTCGGGGAGCTCGGGGTGACGTTCTTCAAGATGGACAACAACACCATGACGGGGCCGTTCGCCGGGATGCTCGACCACCAGCGGGCGCTGCTCGACTGGCTCGACGCGGTGCAGGAGCGGTACCCGGCACTGCTCATCGAGAACTGCGCCTCGGGAGCGATGCGCGCCGACTGGGCCGTGTTGTCCCGCCTGCACATGCAGTCGACGTCGGACCAGCAGGACCCGGTGTTGTCCGCCACGATCGCCGCCGCCGCTCCCGCCGCGATGCTGCCCGAGCAGGCGGGGAACTGGGCGTACCCGGCGCCGACGATGGACCCGGAGCTGTTCACGCTGTCGCTCGTGAACGGGGTGCTCGGGCGGATGTACCTGTCCGGGTACCTCAACGAGATGACGTCGTCGCAGCGTGCGGTGGTCGGTGACGCCATCGCGGCACACCGGCAGGTCCTCGACGTCGTCGAGGCGTCCGTCCCGGTCTGGCCCCTCGGGCTGCCCGCCTGGGAGGACCCGTGGGTCGCACTCGGCCTGCACACCGCCTCGGGCGACCTGTACCTGTCGGTGTGGTCGCTGCCCGGTGCGTCGGCGTCGGTGTCGTTGCCGCTGCCGGCGTTCGCCGGGCAGACGGTGGTCGTCGAGCCGCTGTTCCCGACGGCACTCGGGTCGTGGTCCGTGGCGTGGGACGCCGCTTCGGGCTCGCTCGAGGTCGCGAACGGCGGATCGACCCCCACAGCGCGGGTGCTCCGCGTCCGGTCGCAGGAGGCGGACGCGGAGGCCTGAGCGGGCGCGCGTCGCGATGGCAGGGCGCGCGCCGGAGCGGACGGGAGGCACGGTGCGGGCAGGCACCGTGCCGCCCGTTTCGTCGGTGGTCGCGTCCACGGCGGGGGGACGCGGCTTCGTGTCCGCGCGGTGACGGTTCCGGTTCGGGATCCTCGGGGATCGTGAACCAGAACCGTCAGGAGCGCTGCAGGACGGGATCCCCGCTCGTGCACAGCGCCGTAGGATCAGAGCAGGGGAGTTGCGGAGAACCGGGGGAGTCGAGCGTGAGTGCACCGATCTGGCTGATCGCGATCGGCGGGGTGTTCGTCGTCCTCGGCGGATTGGCGTACGCCGGACTCTGGCGGTCGTGGATGCGACGCAGCACGCCGGCGATGCCCTTCGGCTTGTTCTGGCTCGGGCTGGCGCTCGCCTGCGAGGGCGTCGCGGCGTTCTGCTTCAACGGGCCTGTGGTGCTCGCCCTCGTCCTGATGGTGGCGTTCGTGCTGTGCGGCGTGCTCGGGATGTGGTTGCTGTTCGGCGGGGCTCGGTGGGCGACACCGCGGTGGTCGCGACGGGCGGCTCGCCGATGACCCGGCACGTGCCGTGGGACCCCTGGCCTGACGTCCGCTGGGATGCACTGGCCATCGTCGACGGTCTCGTGTTCGAGGTGCCGGAAGGGTGGACGGCCCGTCCGGTCGAACCGGGCATCCGACTTGAGCGCGACGACCACGCGGTGTCCATCGACGTGCGGTCCTTCTCCGGTGATCCGACGGCGGAGGTCGTCCGGCGACTCCGGGACCGACCGGACGCCCTCGTCCTCGAATCCACGGACGCCCGGGTCCTCGTCGCCCTGCCCGAACCGGACGACGTCGTCATCCGTGAGCTCCGGATCCTCCGCGATGTCCGGGTCCGGGTCGCGGTCGAGTGCTCGGCCCGTGACTGGCCTGGAGCCGCCGCGGTCGTCGACGGGCTGCTCGACTCGCGGTGGCGCCGTCCCCTCGACGAGCCGTCGACCGGGAACCGCGCGCTCGCCGCAGCCGCCGGCCCGGGTGCGACCCTTCCGTGGCGCACTCCCGTCGGAGTGCTCGACCAGCTGGTGCGATTCCGGGAGCGCGGCATGGTGCCGGCAGCGGCGCGACGCTCGGGGACCGGGGTCGCCGCGCGAGAGCTCGGGTTCGTCGGGCGTTTCGGTGGCCTCACCGACAAGGGCCACGAACTCGTCGGCCCGGTGGTCGATCACGATGCGCTCCTCGTCGTCGAGTCGAGTGACCCCGCGAGCGACGCTCCGCCACTGCGCTGGGCGTGCTGGATGCAGGGCCAGAAGTGCGTCGTGCGTGCCGGCCACGAGGACGGTTCGGAGTCGCTCGGTGTCGTTCGTCCAGGATCCCTCGTGGCACACCTGCTCCGGTGGCTCGATGTCGACCCCGTCGAATCGGTCGGCTCCGGTGAGCCGGTCACGATCACGACGGCGCAGTACGAGGACCGATCCGGCCCCTGCCCGAGCGACGTCGTGTGGTTCCGGCGTGCCTGGGCGGAACCTCGGTGGCGGTCCGTGAACGGCTGGAGCCACCAGGCCGGGAAGGGAGTCCACGGGCTGTTCGTACTGGGTGTCGGTGCGCTGACGAGGGAGAGCGGTGACGGAACGATCACCCTGCGTCCGGAGCGCACCGCGGTGGTCGTTCGGGGTGCTGTCGAGGGAGTGAACGCGTTCGTTGGTCTCACCGACGGCGCCCGGCAGCAGCGCTGATCAGGGGAGGAGCTGGAGCTCCATCGCCCGGGTCACCGCACGGGTGCGGTCGTTCACGCCGAGCTTCTCGAAGACGTGGCCGAGGTGCGTCTTCACCGTGGCCTCGCTGAGGAACAGCGCGCGGCCGATCGCCGGGTTGCTGTTGCCCTGGGCGACGAGGCGCAGGACGTCGAGCTCACGCGGGGTCAGGGTCGGGCCGGCGGCGGCGGGGAGCGAGCCCGTCGCTCGGCGGACGAGCGCTGCGGCCGCCGAGGGCGCGAGTGCCGTCTCACCCCGTGCGGTCGCCCGGACGCCGGCGAGGATCTCGGACTCCGGGGCGGCCTTGAGCAGGTAGCCGGTGGCGCCGGCCTCGATGGCCGCGAGGATCTGGTCGTCGGACTCGTACGTGGTCAGGATCAGGACGCGGACGCCGGGGTCGGCGGCGAGGATCTCCGCCGTCGCCGCATCGCCGTCGAGCACGGGCATCCGGAGGTCCATGAGCACGACGTCGGGGCGTTCGGCCAGCGCCACCGTCACCGCGGCTCGGCCGTCGCTGGCCTGGCCGACGACCTCGACGTCGTCGGCGTCCTGCAGCAGGGCCACGATGCCCGACCGGACGATCGGGTGGTCGTCGGCGACCACGACGCGGATCACCGGGTCACCTCCGCCACGGGCTGACGACCGACGGCCTGGAGGCCCGGCTCGGGTCCGGTGGGCAGGCTCGCGTCGACGACGGTGCCTCCGCCAGGGCAGCTCGTGATCGTGCAGGCACCGCCGGAGAGCGACAACCGTTCGTGGAGGCCCCGGAGACCGTGCCCGGCTGTCGGGACGCCGGTGTCGAACCCGACGCCGTCGTCGGTCACACGGACGCCGACCTGTCCGGGCGCGTGCTGCAGGACGATGCGGACGGAGCCGGCATCGGCGTGCGCACGGATGTTCGCGAGGGACTCTTGGACGACCCGGAGCAGCACGACCTGGGCATCGCGGTCGAGCGGGCCGTCGGTCGCGTCGACGGCGACGGGCGTGCCGGTCTCGCGGGTGTAGCGCTCCGCCAGACGGTGCAGGGCCCCGGCCAGGCTGCCGCTCGTGGCACCGGCGACCCCGGCGGCGATGAGGGCGCGGGAGTCCTCGAGCGCCGCTCGTGCCGACTCCTCGAGGACCGCCAGCCGTTCGTCGAGTGCGGCACCGCGGTCGTTCGCCAGGTCCTTGCGGGCACGTTCGGTGAGCATGACGATGCCGGCGAGGTTCTGCGCGACGGTGTCGTGGATCTCGCGGGCCAGGCGCTCCCGTTCGCTCGCGACGCCCGCGCTGCGGTGGGCATCGGCGAGGGACTGCTGGGTGGCGCGGAGTTCGTCGAGGAGCTGGCGGCGCTCCTCGGACAGGCCGGCGACGCTCGAGATCCACACGCCCATCGCGCAGGCACCGATCACGCTGATGCCCTCGATGAGCACGGTGCTGACGAGGGCGTCCTGGCCGCCGGAGACCTGCAGGCCGATGCCGCTCGCGACGCCGACCGCGACCGAGAGCAGGACGGCGGTGCGGACCCGTTCGGACTGCACCCAGACGAGCGGGAACGCGATGCACTGCACGAACGCGGTGCTCGGCACGACGGCGGGCAGCACCAGGGCGGCGACGAGGACCAGCGGCAGGAAGGCCGCGGCGGCACGGCGGCTGTCGTAGCCGCGGTGGCCGAACACGGCGTAGGCGACGACGAGCACCACGACCGCGGTGTAGGCGGGCCAGCGGATCGACCACGGGGACCACCCGAACACGGTGATCACGGCGGTGAGGAGCATCGTGGCCGCGAAGAAGACGTGCAACCACCGGTTGCGCATCCACGTCTCACCGCTCATGTGCCCAGCATCCCACCAGCGGGGCGCCATCAGGCGTCCTTGCGGTTCCACCGGAACGTCAGCAGGCAGGCCACCGTGCCCAGGACCAGCCACGCTGCCAACACGAGGGCTCCGAGGGCGAGGTGCCACGCGCCTCCAGGCTCACCCGACTCGAACGCACCGGGCAGGAAGACGGACCGCATGCCGGACGCCATCCAGCGCAGGGGGAAGACGGACGCGACGTCCTGCAACCAGGTGGGGAGCTGCGTGAAGGGCAGGTAGACGCCGGAGATGAACTGCAGCACCAGGACGATCGGGACGATGGTGGCGGTGGCGCGCCGGCCCTCGCGGGGGAGCGCCGAGACCGCGATGCCGAGGACGCAGCTGGTGGCGATGCCGAGGACCATCACCCCGGCGAAGACACCCCAGTTGCTCGCGTCGGTCGGCAGGTCGACGCCGAACACCAGGCTCGCGATCGCCAGCAGCAGGGCCGTCTGCACGAGCGTGGTGACGAGGACCATGCCGATCTTGCCGACGAAGTACGACAGGACGGGCAGCGGTGTGCCGCCGAGGCGCTTCAACGTGCCGTCGCTGCGCTCGGTGGCGATGTCGACGCCGAGCGACTGCGTGCCGGAGAGCAGGATGCCCGTCGCCACCAGGCCGGGCAGGTAGTAGGTGGCGTAGTCGACGCTGACGTCGGGGCCGGCCTGGATGTCAGCGGCGCCGGAGAACGCCACCGAGAACAGCGCCAGCATGATGATCGGGAACAGGAACGTGAAGAAGACCGCGTCGGGAGCGCGGAAGTAGGTGCGGATCTCGTACGAGATGCGGCTGGTCGCTGTCTTCACTTCTGTCCCACCATGTCGAGGTAGACGTCCTCGAGGGACGGACGGATGACTTCGAGGTCGTGCATGGGCGAGGTGCTGCTGCGGATCAGCGCCGTCGGGTCGGTCGTGCGCTCGTTGTGGTGTCCGCCGTCGTCGTCACGCCAGCGGACCCGGGGCGTGCGGGCCTCGGCACCGCCGATCTCGTCGATGGGTGCGAGGTCGAGGAGCTTCCCGTCGGCGATGACCGCGGCCCGGTCGGCGAGCTGGGCGGCTTCGTCGAGGTAGTGCGTGGTGAGCAGGATCGTCGTGCCCTCGTGCTGCACCCGGCGCAGGAGATCCCAGAACTGCCGACGGGCCTCGGGGTCGAAGCCCGTGGTCGGTTCGTCGAGGAACAGGACCTCCGGGCGGCCGATGATGCCGAGGGCGACGTCGACGCGGCGGCGCTGGCCACCCGACAGTCGGCTGATGCGGGTGTTGCGCTGCGTCTCGAGCCCCGTCGCGGTGAGGAGCTCCTCGACGCTGCGGTGCTTCGGGTAGAGCGTCGCGAAGTGGTTCAGCTGCTCAGCGACGGTGACGTTCGGGGACTCCGCGCTGGTCTGCAGGACGATACCGATGCGTGCGTTGTGGCTGCGGCTCGTCCGTGCCGGGTCGTGACCGAGGACGCGGACCTCGCCGGCGGTGCGGGAGCGGTACCCCTCGAGGATCTCGACCGTCGTGGACTTGCCGGCACCGTTGGGGCCGAGGAGCGCGAAGGTCTCGCCGTGTTCGATCGTGAAGGAGACGTCGTCCACGGCACGTTTGCCGGTGGCGTACTGCTTGCCGAGGTGCTGGACCTCGATGGCGGGGGACTCGGGCATGGGCCCAGCTTCGCCGCCGGGGCGCCGTGGGGGATCGACCGGGGCGGTGGTGTCGGCATCGTCCGATCGGGGGATGGTGCCGGCGGGGAAGGTGGTTCGGTTTCCGGCCGTGACGGTTCTGGTTCGCGATCGTCGGGGATCGTGAACCGGAACCGTCAACGTCTCAGTACTGCGGCCGGATCCAGTCCGTCGGCGGCACGAAGCGGGCGCGGGGCAGGACCTCGTCCGGCTCGGCGGTCCGCACGCTCGTGATGATCGTGGCCTCGCCGTGCTCGTACGAACGGCGAGCGATGCCGTCGCGCTCGTCGATCACCAGCGTCGAGCGGGACGCCGGGTCCTCATGGTGCTCGAACGTCAGCAGGATCGAGTGCTCGCCGATGTGCTGGATCAAGATCGGGTGGACGTCGTCCGTGGCGCGACCCCACCGGAGCATCAGATCGGGCGCTGCCATCCGGACGACGGGGGACGAGACCATGCCCCGGGCGAACGACACGTCGATCGGGCCGTCGTCGGGCTCGTGCAGCACGCCGTCGCGGTAGGAGACCGGCTTGGCACGCTGTCGGACGAGCGTCCAGGTCTGCGCGGGCTCGTCGATGTCGACGCGGAACTGCCAGGACTTCTGCCTGGGCTCCTGGTGGATGCCCTCGAGGACGTACCGGGCCGGTCGGCGGAGGGCGGCGAGCTCCTCGGCGATCGCGGGACCGTCGGAGCGGGTGAGGAGATCGTCGAAACGCACGGTGCCAGCATGGCGCAACACGTGCCGGGGACGGCACCCCGTGACGAGCTGGAGGCGCGGGTCTGGGTGGTGCGACATGACCGTGCCCGCCGATCGTGGTGATCGGCGGGCACGGCCGGGCAGAGGGATCAGCCGATGCTCGGGCTCGCGGTCATCCCGACATCGCCCGTGTGGGCGAAGCCGTCGGTGCCCGCGGTTCCGACCCACGTCCACAGTGAGCCGGTGTTGGCCTGCACGGCGACGGCGACGTCACCGCCGACGGTGTCGACGGCCGGGCTGGTGCCGACCTTCATGCCGACGCCCGCGGTGTGTGCGAAGCCGGCGTCACCGGGCGCACCGCGCCAGGTCCACAGGTCGCCGGTGTTCGCCTGCGCCGCAACGGCGAGCTGGGAACCGACGAGGGTGATGGACGGGTTCGTGCCCGCCTTCATGCCCAGCGCGGTCTCCTTCGCGAGACCCGCAGTGCGCGGCGTCCCGCTCCACACCCAGAGCTTGCCGGTGTTCGCCTGCGCCGCGACCGCGATGGTCGAGCCGTTGACGCGCGTGACCGAGGGGCTCGTGCCGTCCTTCATGCCGAGACCGGTGTCGGCCGCGGTGCCCTTCTGGGCTGCGGTGCCGTACCAGGTCAGCAGCTTGCCGCTGTTCGCCTGGAACGCCACGGAGACGCCGCTGCCGACGGTCGTGATCGACGGGTTCGTGCCGGCCTTCATGCCGTAGCCGGTGGACATCGCCGTCCCGGCCGACCCGGGCGTCCCCGTCCAGGTCCAGAGCTCGCCGGTGTTGGCCTGGAACGCGACCGCGTACTGGCCCCCACCGAGTGAAGCGATCGCCGGGCTCGTGCCGAGCTTCATGCCGACGTTCGCCGAACCCGCGGTCCCCGTCTGCCCGGCCTTGCCTCGCCACGTCACCAGCGAGCCGTCCGGCGCCGCGAACGCGGCAGCGGAATCGGTGCCGGTCGAGGCGATGGCGGGCGACGTGCCCTCCTGCACGGCTCGCCCTGAGTTCGCGGCGAAGCCTTCACTGCCCGCCTCGCCGGTCCACGTCCACAGCGTGCCGGTGTTGGCTCGGACAGCGACGTGCGACTGGACGATCGTGCCCGGGAAGTTCGGGAACGACCACGGGATCGGTGTGCCCTGGCTGACGGAGCGACCGCAGGTGAAGTAGTCGTTCAGTCCGGTCTGACTCGTTCCGTCACGCTTCACCTCGAAGTGCAGGTGGTTGCCGGTCGAGTTGCCAGTGGTCCCCACCGAACCGATCCGCTCGCCCTTCGTGACGGTCTCCCCGACCGAGACGAGCGGGCTGCCGTTGATCATGTGTCCGTAGAGCGTCTGGTAGCCCGCGCCGTGGTCGATCACCACGTAGGTTCCGTAGCCGGTCGTCGCCGAGCTGTTGATGACCGTGCGGACCGTACCGGCCGCGCCCGCGACGATCGACGAACCACCCGAAGCGGCGATGTCGATGCCCGAGTGCGGCGTGCCATCGCAATGGGCCCCCACGTACCCCGTCACCGTTCCGGACGCCGGCACGATGACATCCCCCGTTGCTGCCTGCGCTGGTACCACAGCGATCAGGCTCAGTCCGGCTGCCAGGGCAACCGTCGCCGACAAGGCGAGAATCTTCTTCATGTGTTTCCCCTCAACGACCGCCGACGGTGGCGGCCGTTGGAACTCTGTCAGGGAGTAGAACACCATTTCCACCCCCCGATCGGGCCGAGGGGTCTGCGGGGCGTTCGTACTGCCGATCGGGGATCGTGAACCGGAACCGTCAACGCCTCAGTACTGCGGCCGGATCCAGTCCGTCGGCGGCACGAAGCGGGCGCGGGGCAGGACCTCGTCCGGCTCGGCGGTCCGCACGCTCGTGATGATCGTGTCCTCGCCGTACTCCGAGAAGCGGCGGGCGATGCCGTCGTGTTCGTCGATCACGAGTGTCCCGCGGGTCGCCGGGTCCCCGCGGTGCTCGAAGGTCACCAGGATCGAGTGCTCGCCGATGTGCTGGACCAGGATCGGGTGGAAGCTCTCGGAGCCTCGTCCCCAGCGGAGCATCAGGTCGGGCACGGCCATCCGGACGACGGGTGCGTCCGTGGTGCTGCGGTCGAACGGGGCGTCGATCGAGCCGCCGGGGTAGACGTCGTCGTGCAGAACCCCTTCGCGGAAGCTGACGTGTTCACCGTCGGACCGATCGAGGGTCCAGGTCTGCGCGGGCTCGTCGATGTCGACACGGAACTGCCAGAACTTCTGCCGGGACTCCTGGTGGATGCCCTCGAGGACGTACCGGGCGGGTCGGCGGAGGGCGGCGAGCTCCTCGGCGATCGCGGGACCGTCGGACCGGGTCAGGAGTTCGTCGAAACGCACGGTGCCAGCATGGCGCACCACGTGCCGTGGACCGCACCCCCTGACGGGCTGGAGGCGCGGGGCGGGGTGGTGCAGGGCCTCCAGGCCGTGGGGTGGTCGCGTCAGGTTGCGTCAAGCAACGTGCGCGTAGACCGGGAGGATGCAGGTCGTCGGAGTCGAACAGTTCGGAGGGCCCGAGGCCCTCGCAGTCCACGAGGTGCCGGAGCCGCACGCCGGTGCGGGGTCCGTGCGGATCCGGGTGCAGGCGTTCGCCGTGAACCCGACCGACACGGGGGTGCGTGCCGGGCAGCGGGACAGCTCGCAGGCTTCGCCGCCGTACGTGCCGGGGATGGACGCCGCCGGCGTCATCGACGAGGTCGGGCCCGACGTCACCGGCTGGCAGGTCGGCGACGAGGTCATGGCGATGGCATTGCCGCTCAGCGCCCACGGTGGCGCCTACGTGCAGGAGCTCGTCGCGCCGGTGGGGTCGTTCGCACGGATCCCTCGCGGGACGTCGATCGAGGCTGCGGCGACCGTGCCCATGAACGGGCTGACGGCGTTGCAGATCCTGTCGCACGCCTCGCTCGCACCGGGGCAGACGCTCGCCGTGACCGGGGCCGCTGGGCTGCTCGGGAACTACGTGGTGCAGCTGGCGAAGGCCGCCGGGCTGACCGTGATCGCGGATGCTGCTCCGGCGGACGAGGCACTCGTCCGGTCGCTCGGGCCGGACCACGTGGTGCCGCGAGGTGCTTCCTTCGCCTCCGCTGTCCGGGAGCTCGTGCCGGACGGGGTCGATGCGCTCGCCGATGCTGCCGTGCAGCGCGACGAGGTCGTGGACGCCGTTCGGGACGGGGGAGTCTTCTTCGACGTGCGGGGGTGGCAGGGCAATGGGGCTCGGGGGATCGAGTTCGTGCAGGTGATGGTGTTCTCGGAGTACCGGTCGTTCGACAAGCTCGAGCAGCTGCGGCACGCGGTGGAGAGTGGGACGTTGTCGCCGCGGGTCGCGGAGGTACTGCCGGCTGCGCGGGCTGTGGAGGCGCATGAGCGGTTGGAGGCTGGGGGGACGCGGGGGCGGTTCGTGCTGACTTGGTGAGTTGATGACGGTGTGATGGACGGGAGGCGCGGTGCCGGGTGGTGCCGCGCCTCTCGTCAGTCAGTCGGCCGCTGCTCCTGATCGGCTCCTGTCGGGAGACCCTTCAAGTGCTCACTCGCTAGGAGCCGAGGACTTCCGCGAGCGGAAGAGGCCAACGACCTTGCCGCCCACTGCATCAGCAGCTCCGGCCACCCGGCCGCCGACCTGCTTGGCCGCAGTGAGCGCCTGCGCTTCATCGGGCACCCCGTCGCCGTCTAGATCGACTCTCCGAAAGACCCGGGTGGCGGTGCTCGCCGCACCAGAAACACCCGTACCGACTGCTCCAGCAGCCCCACTCACCCAACTACCGGTCGACCGCGCAGCATCTTCCAGCGCTGCCAGAGCGCGGCTCTCGGAAGCCGCATCTTCGGAGTCCGTATCGGCTGAGATCGTGAGGTGTTCTGGGAACGTCTCCGGCGCTTCGGGGAAAGCGGTGCGGGATGACTTCACAACGTCGCGCCCGAACACGAAACGGGCGACTCCGCCCGTCACCGCGCCGACGCCGTACTCGACGGTCGCGCGCTGCTTGCCGGTCATCCCCTCGCGGATCGGGTCGAGCTCGCCGGTCTGGATGGTGCGGACGAGGCTCTGGGCGGCGCCACCCGGCAACGCGTTGGACAGCGTGGAGGCCCAGTGCGACCAATCGTCCCGACCCGCAGCGATCGCCTGGCCGGTACCCACCGTGCCGCCCGCGGAGACCTCAGCGACGTCATTTGCCATCGCAGCGATCTGCTGCTGGCTCACTCGCTCGTTGGTGAGGCCGAGGATCAGCGCCTGCGCCTGGTCCTTGTCGAGGTCCATGTCGTGGACGTCGGCAAGCGCGAGACCGAAGACTGCCGTGATCTCGAACTGCAGCTGCTGGTCTCCGGCAGGAAGTAGTCGTGCCGCCGCGCCCCGAGCGCCGGTCTGAGCGGCGTTCTTTGCGAGGTTCTTGGCAGCCACCTTCATGGCACCCTTCGTGCCGGCCTTCGCTGCTTGTGCGCCCGCGCTCTTCGCTCCGGCGACGGCTGGGCCCGCAACAGGAATCGAGGCAATCGCGATGTCCGCTGCGATCGATCCCACCGTGATCGCGGCCCCTGCCGTCGTGATCGACGTCGTGTAGTGGCGCTCGAGCATCTGGACGATGTCTGCGGGAGTTGCCGAAGGGTTTCGACGGCGGAGCCACTTCACGTACTGCCGGGCGAGGGCACGACGGCCGGTCACGGCCTTCGCGATGTTCCGAGTCACGTCTTCCTCGGGGACCTCGGCTTCGAGGGTCACGTCGGCAGCGTCGGGTTCGGTCATGTTCGGTTGTCCTCTTGCGTGAGCCGCGCTCGGGTACGCGGTGTTGGTCGACATCGTCGCATGAACCGCGGACCTTGCGAAACTCCTGCTTGACTCCGCGCTCTCGGCGGACGCTTGCCGCCCACGGAGCCCGGTTCGCATCGCGTCAGTGGGACTTGGTTCGGGGCAATCTTCGCTGGCCTGCTAGCGTGCGGACATGGCGGATGAGGGGCTACGCGAGGAACTCCGTGAGTTCGTGGCGGAACGCGACTGGGCGCAATTCCACTCGCCGGAGAACCTGGCGAAGAGCATCTCGATCGAGGCAGGGGAGCTGCTCGAGTGTTTCCAGTGGACGTCTGAGGCCGATGTGGCGCGCGTCCGTCTCGAACTCGCCGACGTCCTCACCTACTGCCACCTACTCGCCGATCGACTCGGCTCCGATCCCGCAGAGATCATTCGCGAGAAACTCGCCCTCACTCGGGACAAGTACCCGATCGATCAGGCCCGAGGACGAAGCACGAAGTATGACCAGCTTTGACATCGCGCAGCTCCCGTTCAACGAGCGGCATCTGCGGCTGTGGCGCGAAGAGGACCCTCGGTTCCTGAACTGGCCCGTCGTGTACATCCTCGACGACGGCAAGCGTGTCTACGTCGGCGAGACGCTCAACACTGCGTCACGCATGCGGCAGCACCTCGATTCCGCAGAACGGCGGTCGTTGAAGGCCGTGCGCCTAGTACTCGACAGCACCTTCAACAAGTCCGTGTGCCTGGACCTGGAGTCGCAGCTGATCGGACTGTTCGCTGGAGACGACAAGTACACCGTCCTCAACAGCAACAAGGGTGTCGTCAATGCGGACTACTACGACCGTGCGCGGTACCGAGAGACCTTCGAGGAGATCTTCGAAGCGCTGCGCGAGCAGAAGCTCTTCACACGCAGCATCGCCGAGATCGAGAACAGCGAGCTGTTCAAACTCTCCCCATTCAAGGCGCTCAACCGTGATCAGGCCGTCGTGATGGAGGACATCCTCGAGGGGCTGTTCGACGACCTATCAACGGGCGCAGGCAGCACGATCGTCGTGCAGGGCGACCCGGGGACAGGCAAGACGATCGTGGCCGTCTACCTGCTCAAGTTGCTCCGCGACATCGCGAACGGCGTCGGGGGCGACGAGGTGGACGGGGACTCGATGTTCTCGGACTACTTCACCGAGGAGAACCGTGGGCGCCTGGCTGACTTCCGAGTCGGCCTAGTCATCCCGCAGCAGGCGCTCCGCGCGTCCTTGAAGCGCGTGTTCCGCAAGACCCCTGGCCTCGAGAAGATTATGGTGCTCACGCCGTTCGAGGTGGGGAAGAGTGCTGAGAAGTGGGACCTGCTGGTCGTTGACGAGTCGCACCGGCTGAACCACCGAGCGAACCAAGCATCCGGACTGCAGAACAAGAGCTTCGGAGAGATCAATCAGCAGCTCTTCGGCGCTGATGCTGACCACTACACCCAGCTCGACTGGATCCGGAACCAGAGCAGACACCAGATCTTCCTGCTCGATTCGGAGCAGAGCGTGCGCCCAGCGGATCTTCCGCAGGACCTGCAGAAGGACCTCGTGGACGAGGTGAGAGAGCAGCACCGCTACTACCGGCTCTTCACCCAGATGCGCGTGCAAGGCGGAGCCGACTACGTCTCATACGTCCGCGCTGTCATGCGAGGAGAGTCGCCCGACCCACGGTCGTTCGGCGACTACGAGCTCCGGATGTTCGACGACCTAGGGGAGATGCACGATGCCATCCGGGCGCGCGACGACGCAGTGGGCCTCTCAAGGCTCGTCGCGGGGTACGCGTGGGAGTGGAAGAGCAAGCGTGATCGCAGTGCGATTGACATCGAGATCGATGGACGCCAGCTGCAGTGGAACCAGACGCAGACCGACTGGATCGCCTCACCCGGCGCGGTCGACCAGGTCGGCTCGGTCCACACCGTGCAGGGATACGACCTTAACTACGTCGGGGTGATCATCGGGCGCGACCTGCGGTTCGACCCTGTCTCGATGGAGATCGTGTTTGACCGATCGAACTACTTCGACAAGAAGGCCAAGGAGAACAACCCTCGCCTTGGGATCACATACACCGACGTCGATCTCGGTCGCCTAGTATCGAACATCTACTCGATTCTGCTGACGAGGGGTGTCCAAGGCACTTTCCTCTACGTCGTCGATGCTGAGTTGCGCGCACATCTTGCGCGGTTCTGCAACTCGGACCTTGGCCGAGGTGCCAACCGCGCGTAAAAATCTTATATTAATCGGGTAGCCCGCACGAATCTCCCTGACAGGATTCGATAGAAGGATCGGACCAGGGGAAACGAGTGCAAACTCGCTACTTCGAGCATTCGAGAAGAGCCCATCGGGCACAGAACGTCAGTAGCGCCGCTTGATGCAGCAAGGGGACTGACTCGAGACCGAACGTTTGTGTACGCCTCCTTGTTTTGCGCATCTGGGTCGCCATTGGCCGCATGCCTGTGAGGGATCAGGACGGGCGGCCGATCTCCAGCGCTGCTTGCGAGCCGCAACGGCGGCGCGAAGAACCCCAAGCAAGCCACCCCCGAACGGCCGGACGTTGATGTAGCCTCAAGTCGTGGTACATGTGAGCCGGCTAGAACCGGGACGCCAGCAGATTCGCGCGCACAAGACGTCCATCCGTGCCTTCGTGCAGAGGGTGGTGGCCGAGGATGGAACCGCGCGCGTTCATCTGAGTACCTTCGGCTCACCTGAACGCGAGTCAGCGCCAAAGAGCAGCCAATCGTTACAGTTTGACGAGCGATCCGCCAAAGAACTGGTCAGATACTTCCATGAGATCTTCGGCGAGGACCTGGGGAGTGCGCCCGAAGAGCCTGGGTCCGCGGACTATCGAGACGGAGACGGGCGGCGGTTGGAGCCCGGATTGTCGCACCCCAGTGGGTACACTGCCCCGGAGACCGGAGAGTGATGACCGACACATTTGCGAGACAGCAGTTCAAATTCATTGACCTGTTTGCAGGCTTAGGCGGCTTCCATGTTGCCCTTGAACGGCTGGGAGGAAAAGCGGTTTTTGCTGCCGAATGGGTACAAGACCTTGCAGAACTGTACGAGTTGAACTACGGCTTGCGACCCGCGGGCGATGTAAGTGCAGTGGATGCGGCAAGTATCCCAGATCATGACGTTCTAGCGGCAGGCTTCCCGTGCCAACCGTTCTCAAAGGCAGGAGAACAGCTAGGATTTAGGCATACAGAACAAGGAGAATTGTTCTTCGAAGTTCTGCGAGTTTTAGAGAGTAAGCGACCGTCGACCTTCATTCTCGAGAACGTGCCAAACCTACTCACGCATCGGAATGGCGAAACGATGCGTCTGATCGAGCGCAGACTGCGAGCCCTCGGTTATGACGTTGCAATGCGAAAATACTCGCCCCACATGTTCGGTATACCTCAGATCCGGGACCGCGTCTACATAGTGGGCTCCTTGAACAGTCTGGACAAGTTTCATTGGCCCGAACCTGTTGCCGCCGTGCCCCCGTCGATTCACTCGATACTCGACCATCGGCCAACTGGATTCGATTTGCCTCCGGGTGTCCAGGAGTGTCTCAGCGTGTGGGACGAATTCTTGAAAAGCGTGCCAGATCATGTGCAGATTCCTCGCCCTTTGTGGTCGATGGAATTTGGTGCAACGTACGCGTACGAGGCGACAACTCCTTTTGCATGGGAAGACAACGGCGCGGACCCAGGACGAGGCGCATATGGGTTCCCGTTGGCAGGCTTGGATCGCGGTGAGCGCTTCGCCCGATTGCCGAGTCACGCTCGACGCGAACAACTTGTCTTTCCGGACTGGAAGATTCGGTTCATCAAGAAGAACCGCGAGTTCTATGCCCAGAATAAGGACTGGCTCGATAAGTGGATTCCCAAGATCCGCAATTTCCCCAGCAGTTGGCAGAAACTCGAATGGAACGTTGGAGGCGGCGAGCGTGACATCTGGAAATATGTTGTTCAGATGAGAGCCTCCGGGGTGCGAGTGAAAAATACAACAACTTCGCCGAGCCTTGTCGCGATGACCCCTACGCAAGTGCCGATCATAGCGTGGGAAAATCGCTACCTCACTCCGCGCGAGGGCGCTCGGCTTCAGAGCCTGGGTGCCATTGAACTTCCGGTAGCAAAAAAGTCTGTATATAAGGCACTGGGTAACGCTGTGAACGCAGACGTCGTTGCGGCGATCGCCAGCCCCCTACTCGAGACCTTGGCGGGGGTTTCGGTCACGGCTGCAGTAGGTGAGTTGGTCGCGTGAACAACTCGACAGCACCGGCGCAATCGGGCGACAGAGTTTCGATCGTACCTGGCGTGAATATGCTCCGTGTACTTAGCCATCTGAATTATAAGGCTTGGTTTGCTTTGGCGGAATTTGTCGACAACGCTGTGCAGAGTCACATCGAGGCCAGGACGCAGAATATTCTGGAAATCGACATCGATTTCGATAGTGGACGAGACTCGCAGATAGTTGTTCGTGACAATGCAGCGGGTATCCGGCGACGAGACTTTCCGAGGGCGTTCAAGCCAGCCAGCGCTCCACCGAATCCGTCCGGACTCTCTGAGTTCGGGATGGGGATGAAGAGTGCCGCATATTGGTTCGCAGATCGATGGGAAGTCGTCACCTCTTCGGCGGGGGACGAGCGCGCATATTCCGTTGAATTCGATGTCGACGAAATTACCCGCGACGACCTTGAAACAGTCCGCGTGAATACCTCGCCTACAGAAGCATCGTCGCACTTCACTGAGGTGCGGCTGAAAAGTGTGCGTCACATGCCTGTGGGGCGTACTATCGGCAAAATCAAGGAGCACCTGCGGGATATTTACAGAGAGTTCATCGACTCTGGGTCCCTGGTTTTGAGGGTTAATGGGCAAAAGTTGGAGCACCGATACCCCGACTTGCTTGTCGCGCCCATTTTCTCCGACCTTTCGGCATCTCCTCAAACTTGGAAAATCGAGATCGATTTTGAATTCGCGGAAGGAAAGCGAGCCACCGGCTTCGTAGCGCTGAGAGACCCCGGGTCGACCAAAAACACAGGGCTATCCCTGTTCCGCAGAGGTCGCATCATTCAGGGTAGTGCCGACGAAGGGTATAAACCTCAGTCACTGTTTGGCGGTGGCAATAGCTACGAGTCGCAGAGAGTATTCGGAGACATCCACCTACATGGCTTCGGCGTTAGCCACACAAAAGACGGCTTCCAATGGGACGGAGCGGAAGAAGAGTTCTTGGAGCGCCTCAAGGACGTGATTGATGGCCCCGCCTTGCCGCTCCTGAAGCAGGCTAGGGGGTTTAGAAAGTTCGAGTACGGCAGGACCTCGCGTCGCCACGTGCAGGAGGCGATCACCAGGACCGGTGACGCTGTCCAGAATAATCTGGAGTCAGCTTTGCCTGGCATTATTGATTCTGCTTCACCTGCCGCCGCCCCGGTATCGGACGAACTTGATAGTTCTCCCATCATTTCAAAAAATATCGAGTTTCGTCACGAGGGTGTTCGTTGGGAAGTCGACATTGGTTCATCCGCGGCCATGGGACCGGACTCGTGGTATTCGCGATCAATTGAGCGAACCCAAGAGTCAATCCAAATTTCGGTTCAACTGAATATGTCGCATCCGTTCATAATTCGCTTTTGTCAGCGCGATGCTGAGAGTCTCGAGGCGGTTACTCGACTTGCGGTGTCGTTGGCAGTAGGCGAAGTCACATCCAGATTGGCCGGTGTTACAGACGCGCAAGCTGTAGTTGCAGCGGTAAATTCGGTTGTATCGAGAGTTCTTTCGGGGGAATAATGTACGCGCATTTTGACGACGAGGCCAGTAATTCGGATGTGGCAGTCGGAGCTACTTACTTGGCTTTCGAGGACCGAATTATACCGGCGGATTCTCACCAAGCGTCGCGAGCCGACGCAATTGAGTTGTTCAGGGCTTTGTTTCCGACGTCGGTGTCAACGGAGAATACCGTGCTCGCCGTTGGTCAAGTACAGAGTGGCAAAACTCTCTCTTATGAGGGACTCATCTGCCTGGCACGGGATAACGGAATCCCGCTAGTGGTTGTGATCAGTGGCATCTCCAATCCCCTCCTCGAACAAGGGGCGGGACGGCTAGACGAAGATCTTGAACTGGCTGCGCCGGGCGCATGGTTCTTCAGGACGAATCCGAGTTTGGACGACGAGGGGGATGTCGACGCTTTCAAAGGCGTAGTAGCCGACTGGCAGGACGCTTGGGTTCCTGCCAGTGCCCGCCGGACTATCGTAGTGACGGTGCTTAAGCACCACGGGCGTCTCGGAGCTCTACGCTCCTTGCTAGATGAAGTGGGATGGGGTGAGCGCCCAGTCCTTATCATCGATGACGAGGCGGACCAAGCCAGTCTGAACGCCAGGATCCGGAGGAACGAGGAGTCCACGACGTACAGCCGTCTGCTTGAACTTCGACAGTCATTCGATCGTTTTGGCTACGCGCAGTACACCGCTACTCCTCAAGCACCCCTGCTCATCAGTATCGGAGACGTGTTATCCCCGCGAACTGTTCGTGTCCTGAAGCCTGGCTCTGGATACGTCGGTGGAAAAGTCTTCTTCGGCGATCCAGACAGTAAGCTCGTTCGTACAATTCCCGACGGGGACCTTTCAGCTTTGGAAGAAGGGGCCATTGACCCACCGAAGAGTTTGATTGAAGCGCTTCAGGTCTATCTTCTAGGGCTAGCGTGGTCGGTTTCGTCGGGCTCTCTGGAGCCTCGCTCGATGCTTATTCATCCGTCGCAAGGTAGGGATCCGCACAACGCTTTTCACCTATGGACACGAGCTTATGTCCGTCGTGTTGAATCGAAAGCGGATTTGGCTCGCAACTCTTTGGATTCTAGAGCAGATCTAGTGAGGGAGTTCGAGGCGGCCTGGCGGGACCTCAAAGTCTCGGAGTCGAATATCTTGCCGCTTGAGGAATTGTTGGGAATTCTCCCGTCAGTCTTGCGGAGGACCACGGTGATGAAGATGAATGCTTCGACCGGTTCGACTCCTAGGGTGCCGTGGCGCGACTTTCGGGGGTTTATCCTTGTGGGCGGGCAAGCGTTGGATAGGGGATTCACGGTCAAAGGGTTGACGGTAACGTATATGCCTCGGGGTATCGGTACGGGGAATGCCGACACCATCCAACAGCGGGCGCGGTTCTTCGGCTATAAAAGAGAGTACCTTGGGCTCTGCAGAGTGTATCTCGAGGCTACGACGCGGTATGCGTTCGAAGCCTACGTAGAGCATGAGGAGGACGTTCGGCAGAAACTGGCTCTCCTGAGTTCGGAGGGCCATGACTTGCGCCGCTGGCGCCGTTTATTTGTTCTAGATCCGCTCTTGCAGCCGACCCGGGCCTCCGTGCGTCCGGTCGGAGCCCAGAGATCGAGGCGTAAAGCTCATTGGTATAGTTTGGCCGTCCCAATGGAAACGAACGCGTTGCCCGAATTGGCTGGCGTTGATCTCATTCGGGGAGCCTTCAGCGTCGAAGCGTCCGACGAAAGCCGGCCAGTTGGCATGGGGACGATTCTTGCTAGCGACCTCGCGGAATTCCTTAGTTCGCTAGTTCCGGAAGGCGAGGCGGATTCGCTAAGCCTCACAGCGATGACCGCTCAGTTGCAGGTCGCCGCGGTGAATCGCCCAGGCGTTTCGGTCGATGTGTTCAGGATGCGTCCTGGCCGCGTTTCGCGACGTGAAGCAAATGCCCTCGGCCGAGTGGATCAGTTGTTCCAGGGGCGGTCAAAGGGTGGGAGCGCAGCAGCCTATCGAGGCGATCGGCAAATGCATTCCAAGGGCCTTACGCTGCAGATTCACCGTGTGGTCGCCGTTCGCCCGGACGGGACCGAGATCGAGGGTTGGTTGCCCGCCCTATGGGTTCCTGAGGAATTCGCTGAGGACTGGTTCCTCCAGGACGTGTCATGACGCTACTGGATTCATTTGTCGCGCTTCGAGGTTCGACGCCCACGTTTGGGGCCGACTACGTCGTCGCGGAGTCGGCAGTCTCTGGCGTATTCGTTGGGAAAGGTCCGGAAGGGCAGGCGGCCCTCATCGTTTCAAGTCCGTCCGGTTCCCCTCCAGCGCCAGTTCGTATCGTCCTGGCAGCCTTCACTGCTTATCGCTACCGCCGAGTTGTGTTGAGCGGCACGACTCGAGTAGAGACCGGCGCACTTACTATGGAGGTTTCCGAGCAGGAACTTATCCCGCGTTTCTTTGACTTATGTGGCTTGCTCCTGAGGACGTACGTCGAAGGTTCGGAGTCCGAAGTATGGCAGTCGATGGAGGCCATAGCGAGGATTTTTCGGGCTGCCGAGGAAGTAAGCCAGACTGAACTTGTCGGTTTCATTGGTGAACTTGTTTACATTTACGCCTCGGTAGACCGGAATCGCGCTCTACGCGCCTGGGGCGGACAAGACAGGGCCCGTCTCGACTTCCAGTTTGCTCAGGCACGTCTCGATGTGAAGACGACATCTGGTTCTGGGCGGATTCATCGGCTCGGTCTGGATCAGGTCAAACCGGTAGGTTCTATTTTCCCCTACTTTGCAAGCCTGCAATTACGAGAAGGGGGTCGGCAGAGTGTCGGAGATGTAATTCGACGCATCGCTGCGGATGCTGGGGTCGAGTCGGATAATCGACTGAAGCTTGAAGAACGGGTAGCTCTAGCATTTGGCCGAAATCGCGCAATTTCTGAGGCCTTCAATTTTGATCTTGATGCCGCAGTGCAATCCATTCGAATCTATCCCGGGGAAGAGATCCCCCGTATTGATAGCGTTCCGCTCGGGGTTAGCCGGGTCAGCTTCCTTTCGGACTTTGATTTTGCGCCGAACTGGATGACGCAGATAGATTTCGAAACCGGCGGTCTCTGCTGATCTTCCCTGGTTCCGCCGGCCGAAACGAGCCCTTCGGCCTGGGCGTGCGTCGCCCGGACCTCTTTCCTTCGGGCCTTGTTCGCCGTTCAGCGATGGCGGACGGCATTGCGAGGGGTTCGTTGGGCGGAGCGGTGGTGTTCGAATAGACCGGTTAGGGGACGAGGGATCAGCGAGAGCGCCCCGATGCCGCTCTGCCCGGAACGATCGACTCCTGGAGCGGCGCATCCGACGTCGCGGCATTTCTGGCGGCTGGTTGTGCCTCCAGATCAGCCCGCACCGACGCCGAAACCCCGAACACCAACGTCGCCACGAACCCCACGACATACGCCACCACGAGCCCCGACCCGTACCCGAGCAACGCCCACCCGTACCCGGACGAGCCGTTCAGCAGCGGGATGAGCGACAGGTCCGAGGCCCCGATGGCGATCGCCCCGACGGAGTGCCCGAGCTGGTCGAACAGCCCGACGACGCCGCCACCGAACGCTCCACCGATGCATGCGGTGATGAAGGGTCGACCGAGGGGGAGCGTCACGCCGTAGATCAGGGGCTCACCGACACCGAGGAACCCGGCCGGCAGCGCTCCGCGGATGGTTCGCACCAGCGAAGCGTTCGACCGGAACCGCACCCACAGCGCGATGCACGCACCGATCTGCCCGGCACCACCCATCGCCAGGACGGGCAGCAGCACGGTCCACCCGGTCTGGTCGATCAGGGTGGTGTGGATCGGGATGAGCCCCTGGTGCATCCCGGTCATGACGAGCGGCAGGAAGAGGCCTCCGAGCACGAAACCGGCGAACGCTCCGCCGTTCGCGAGCAGCCAGGTCGCAGCGGTCCCGATCGCGACGGAGACGACACCGGCGACGGACATGAGCACGCCGAGGGTGATCGAACCGGCGACGAGCACGGTGACGGTCGGCACCACGATGAGCACGATGACGTCCGGCGTGACCCGGCGCATGAACCGCTCGACGTAGGCGGCGAGGATGCCGCCGGCCAGCGCACCGAGCACACCGCCCTGCCCGGGAGCCAGGGTCTCGCCGAACACCGTGACGTTCGCGACGCCGGCCGCGACGATGATGCCGCCGACCGCACCGCCGAGGATGGGCGTGCCGCCGAACTCCTTCGCGGCGTTCATCCCGACGAACACGGCGAGCAGCGACAGGAACCCGGACGAGAGCACGCCGAGGAACGGCGTCACCCCGGGCACCCACCCGAGGTTCGTCAGGATGCCGTTGATCCCGGCGATCAGCCCGCAAGCGATCAGTGCGGGGATGAGCGGGATGAAGATCGCGGAGATCTTCCGGATCGCGCGCATGGTGCGGCCGTCAGAACGGGACCGCGCGGTCGCCTTGATGGACGCACCGCGAGCAGCGAGCTCCTCAGGCGACGCACCAGAGCCGCCAGCCGCAGCCGGCGGGGCGGCCGCGCGCAGGGCCTCCAGGCCGTCGGCCACGCGGTCGACGAGACCCGGGCCGAGCACGATCTGCAGGTTCGAGCCGGCCGCGATGGCGGCCATGACGCCGTCGGTGGCCTTCAGATCCTCGAGCGCGACTGCGGAGTCGGACACGACCTCGACCCGCAGGCGGGTCATGCAGTTCTCGACGTCGGCGATGTTCGCGGAACCGCCGACGGCGTCGAGGATCTGCTGGGCGAGTTGCTGTGCATCGGGCATTGCTGTGCTCCTCGGGGGAAAGGAAACGGAAAAGGGGGAACGCGGTCTACAGCACGGCGCGCAACGAGCCAGCAGCAGCATCGAGGCGCTCGCGGGCATCGGCAGCGGAGGCACCGGTCAGGATCACGGCGATGGCGGTCTTCACCTCGCCGTCCGAGGCGTCGAGTGCCGCCTGGACCTCGGCGGAGGCAGCGCCGGTGACGTCCTGCACGAGCGAGAACGCCCGCGCGACGAGCTTCGCGTTCGTCGCCCGCACGTCGACCATGCGGTTGCCGTACGTCTTGTGGCTGCGCACCATCGCGAGCGTGGTGAGCATGTTCAGGACGAGCTTCTGCGCGGTGCCCGCCTTCAGGCGGGTCGACCCGGCGATGAACTCGGGGCCGACGACGACGTCGATGGCGATGTCGGCCTCCCGCCCCGCGGCCGAGGCGGGGTTGCACGCGACGGAGACCGACAGTGCGGAGCGGCGCCGGGCCTCCAGGATGGCCGCGATGACGTAGGGCGTCCTGCCGGACGCGCTGATCCCGACGACCACGTCGTCGGCCGTCAGGCTGAGCGCGTCGAGGTCGCGGACGGCGGCTGCTTCGTCGTCCTCCGCGCCCTCCACCGCGGTGGTCAGGGCGGGGTCGCCGCCGGCGATCACGCCGACCACCTGGCTCGGGTCGGTACCGAACGTGGGCGGGCACTCGCTGGCGTCGAGGACGCCGAGCCGGCCCGGCGTGCCGGCGCCGACGTAGACGAGTCGGCCGCCGCGCGCGAACGCTGCGGCGATCGAGTCTGCCGCCAAGGCGATGGCCGGGAGGCACGGCTCCAGTGCCGCAGGCACGCTTCGGTCTCCGGCGTTCAT
Source organism: Curtobacterium sp. MCLR17_039 (assembly GCF_003234745.1). Taxonomy (NCBI): domain Bacteria; kingdom Bacillati; phylum Actinomycetota; class Actinomycetes; order Micrococcales; family Microbacteriaceae; genus Curtobacterium; species Curtobacterium sp. MCLR17_039. The sequence continues at coordinate 24,574 of NZ_QKTF01000019.1, read as the reverse complement.
GCGCTGGGCGGCTTCCAGCGTGGAGATCGTGTCGATGTCGTCCAGCGAATGGTCGGTCGCCTCGGTGGTGAGGGCAGCGAGTTCGTCGCGGAGGGCGTCATGGGTTTCGTGCGTCTGGTTCATGGTGGTGCTCAGTTCCGGTGGTGGGTGCGGACGGCGTCGCGGCTGCGGGCGAGGAGCGGCTGGGAGCGCTCGTCGGTGCGCTGCGCGACGACGATGAACAGGGTGTCGACGATGGCGAGCTGGCTCATCCGGCTGCCCATGGCCGCGGGGCGCAGGGCACTCTCGGCACCGGCGACACCGAGCAGGACGTGGTCGGCGGTGGTGGCGAGTGGGGCGGCGGCGTGGCCGGTGATCGCGATGATCGTGGCGTGTTGGGCTCGGGCGGCGTGGGCGACCTCGAGGGTCTCGACGGTGGAGCCCGAGTGGCTGACGAGCACCAGGACGTCGTGCTCGCCGATGACGCTCGCCAGTGTCAGGGCGTTGTGCGGGTCGTCGGCGATGGAGCTCACGATCCCGATGCGTTCGAGCTTGAGGTGCAGGTCGCGGGCGACGATGCCGCTCGCGCCGACGCCGTACAGGACGACGCGGCGGGCGTCGCTCACGGCGGCTGCAGCTGCCTCGAGTGCGTGCGGGTCGAGTGCGGCGCGGGTGTCAGCCATCACCGCGCGGACGTCCTCGGTGACCTTCGCGATCACGGTGGCGACGTCGTCGTCGACCGCGACCCCGGCGTGGATCTCGGTGGACTCACGCTCGTGGATCCCGCGTTCGACAGCACGGGTCATGCTGCGCTGCAGGGCGGCGAAGTTCGCGAAGCCCAGGTGCTGGGCGAACCGGGAGACGGTGGCGGGGGAGACCCCGGCTCGGCCGGCGAGGTCGGTGGCGTTCGTGGTGGCCGCGGCCGCCGGGTCGTCGAGGACGGCGTCGGCGATGGCGCGCATGCTCGACGGCATGCTCGCCGACTGGGTGCGGACGAGGGCGAAGGCGTCGGCGCGCTCGGACCGCTCGGTGATCGTCATCCCGCCATGAAAGCGTCTTTCGTAAGCGAGCGCCAGTGCTGAAAGTAAATTGCGTGTTACGTGGTGCGGGCTGACGGCGCGACTCGGCTTCGCCCAACCAAAGTGCGCCCGCGCCGGAGGTGTGTGGTGCAGTTGCGCTTTGGTGGTGCGTGCGGCGGCGGTAGGCCTACCGGGTCAGCGCTGGCGGGCGGCTGCCTCGGTGGCCGCCTGTACGTAGCGTCGGGCAGCCCGGGTCTGGCGGAGGAGGAGCGGTGTGAAGGCGAAGGCCGCCAGGAGGAGTGCGCCGCAGAGCACCCGACCGAAGCCGGCGGTGAAGGGGTCGTCATCGACGAGGTTCGGGAGCTGTGGCCCGGCGATGCCGAGGTAGAGCAGCAGGAACTGTCCGAGCGCGAGCGGTTGGGAGACGGCGCGGAGACGAGCGAGGTCGAATGCCCGCCGAGCGAGGTCGGAGTCGGCCGGTTCGATCGGAGCTTGCTCGGCGATCGCCTGCGAGATGGTCTTGCGGCCCGAGCGCGAGAGTCCTCCGAGAGGCGCCTGCAGCTGCGGAGTCAGGCGGAGGGTGGTGGCGATCATCGAGAACGCCCCGGCGAGTCCGCCGACAGCCGCGGTGCACCCGACGACCACGAGCAGCCGTCCTGGTCCAGCGCCCACGCGCTCGAGTACGACACCGAAGACCGCGCCGACCACGGCTCCGGCCAGGGCGATCCAGACCGTGCGGCGCCAGGCTCGGCGGGCAATCGCTTCGGGCGTCTCTGATCCCTGCGTCACGGTCGTCATACCACGGAGGCCGGCATGTCGGTGCGGCGTTCGTTGTCGGTCGTCGTGGCTTCCGCGTAGCGCCGAGCTCGGCGGCCTCGGACGACCAGCAACGGGACGAGGAACGCCACTTCGATGACGAAGAGCGCCAGGAGGATCCGGCTGAAGGGCGTGCTGCCATCGCCGGTGACGACCCGGGCGAACTGGGGAGCGGCGGCTCCTGTGAACAGCAGGAGGTTCTGGACGAGGATCAGCCCGTTGAACGCGGCGGTCCCGCGAGCAAGGGTGAGCGCGCGGTGCTGCAGCTCCGGGCCCGCGTCGTCGGCGAGCGGAACACCCGAGCGGATGGCGCTCTTGATGATCTTGCGACGGTCTCTCGTCAGGTCCTCGGTCGCCTGCGTGATGATCGACGACCCGCGTGCACTGGCGGGGAGCAACGAGAGCATTCCGGCCAGGCCGACCAGTACGGCGACGCACGTGAAGATCGCCAGGGCGACGGTCCAACCGTCCTCGTCCCGCGAGGTTGCCCAACCTGCCACTGCCCCCGCGACCGCGGCGATCGACACGACCAGGGCGGTACGTCGCCAGGCACGCCCGATGATTCGTTCGTCTTCCCCCACCCGCTCACCCTACGGGGCGGGGCACAGCCGCGTTCTGGAGCCGAGCACCCGTCGGACGCTGGCGGGTGTGGTCGAGGCGAGGCGGGCCTCCAGGCTGGACGCCGTCAGGCGACGCCGCGTCGCTGACGGAAGACCCCCGCGCGCACCAGCCACACGTAGAGCAGGCAGCCGATGCAGACGTCGAAGACGGCGTTGAGGAACGCGGCGACCAGGGCGACCGCGGCACCGATCGGGGCGGCGTACGGCACGCCGAGCAGCGCGAGGAGCAGGGCGACCGCGGTCACGAACAGGCCGACCTGCTGGGCGAAGGTCGGGGGTTCCGGCGCCTCGAGTTCGGCGGGCGGGGCGAGGCGTGGGCGGACGACCCGTCGGAAGAGTGCTCCGTAGGGGTGGCGGCGGATGCCGGCGATGCCTCCGACGGCGAACAGCACGACGATGACCGCGAGCAGCACGATGCCGGCGACCCACGTCTCGGGGATCAGCGTGAGGACAATCGTCGCGGCGAGGAGCACCGTGGTGATGGCGGCGCCGAAGCGGGGGGAGCGCGGGTCGACGCCGCGTTCGGTGTCAGTGGTGGTGGTCATCGGGACTCCTGGGTGCCGGTGGTTCCTGGGGTGCCTGTGCTGCGTGTGGTGTCCGTGCTGCCTGCGGTCAGGACGGCGTCGAGGGCTGCGGTGAGCTCGGGTGGGCGGGGTGGGCCTCCGAAGCGGGTGTGGACCGAGCGGTCGGCGTCGAGCAGCAGGACCGTCGGGGTCTGGAGGACGTTGAAGCGGCTCGCGAGGTCGGGGTGCTCGGCGAGGTCGATCTCGATGCGTCGAACGCCCTCGTGTTGGTCTGCGACGGAGGCGAGCTGACGCCGGGTGGCCGGGCACCGCGCACAGGTCGGCGTGGAGAACTGGACGAACGTGGCGGCGGTGCCGTAATCGGTGTCGAGCGCGAGGCCGTCTGCGTCCTGCCTCGTCGACGCGGCGCTGCCCGCCGACCGGGCTCGACCGGTCCGGTGGCGGAGCAGGAGACCGAGGACCGTCGCGAGCGCGAGGACCCCCACGAGCACGGCCACTGCGGTTCCGAAGGTCACACGGCGACGGTACGCGCAGCCGACGAACTGCTGTCGAACGTGACCGGATGTGACGCCGAGCTGTGCGCGTCGCGCCGGGCTCGGCGGGGGCTCAGTCCTCGGGGAGCGTGCGGACCCACTGCTCGAACGCGGCGGCGTCGTCGTCGCTGAAGACGGCGGAAGGCCGCGACTCGTCCTTCGCCGAGTGCAGGAACAGCGTGCCGTCGGCCATCCCCGGCGTCGCGTCGTCGAGGATGGACGACTTCGCCGCGACGCCCTTCCTGGTGAGGAAGGTCAGCTGCTCGCCGTTCGCCGATTCTGCGATCGCCGCATCACCGTCGAAGAACGAGGCGAGCTCCATCACCAGGAACGCGGTGGCCCCGTCCTGCGTGGTGAGGGCGACGGCCGGCTTCGTCCGACTCTTGCCGAAGGGGCGCTCGACGGTCGTGGCCGTGACTCCCGAGCCGGTCCACGGTCGCACGTCGGTCAGGGGGAGCCTGGCGGCGACCCGCGCCGCGGGTCGTTTCGGCGGGAGGGCGGCCTGGAACAGCAACGTCCCGATCACGACCGCGAGAAACCAGGCGTACGGCGAGAACGTCTTCGTCGCGATGAGGACGAGGAAGCCACCGAGGAACCCCGCCCCGACCAGATTCGGCCACCACCTCGACTCCTGACGCAGGCCGAGCGGCCACACCACGGCGCCGTACACGAGTCCGACGACCGTGGGGACCCAGAAGGCCGAGGGGCGGATGACGCCGGCGTGGAAGTGCAGCCAGACGTCCGCGACCGCCATGACGACCGCCATGACGACGAAGAAGACACGCTGTGCGCGACGGTCCCGCTCGCGCGTGCTCAATGTGGTCATGTCGTTCCCCCGTGGTGCTCGTTCCCCGTGCTGCTCAGTCAAGCAGAACGCGGGGTCGTGGTCCCACCGCTCGGGCCGTACCCTCGGTCGGGTGACTGACGACGTGACCGCGGGCCGCTACCGGCACTTCAAGGGCAACGACTACGAGGTGCTGCTCGTCGCTCGTGACGTGGAAACCGAGGAGCCCGTGGTCGTGTACCAGGCGTTGTACGGCGAGCGGGGGCACTGGGTTCGCACGCTCGCCGACTTCACGGCACACGTGACACGTGACGGGTACGACGGGCCGCGGTTCGTGCGTGTCGAGACCGTACAGGTCTGAGCGACCCAAAGACGTTCCTGCAGTTCAGTTGACTGGGTCGAGGCCGTGCTTTCGCATGTATTCGAGCGCTCGCTCGATCGCCAAGATTTTCCGCTGCAGCTCTTTGAGTGACGGTGCCGAAGGGTCCGAGAACTCATCGAGACGTTCGTGTTCTCGACGGACTTGACGCTCCGTCTCTGCGAGCGCTCGCCAGACCGCGGGATCTTGCTCGAGTCCGGCTTTTTGTCGGAGGACCACCGCGGTGAGCTGTCGGGTGACGATGGATTCGAGCGCCTCAGCGGAGGTGTCAGGGCTGGCGAGTCCGGCGGCGAGGCTGCTGCTGCCGACCGCGATGCCTCCGCCACCAGCTGCGATGAGGCTTCCAGCGGTGACGAGGCCGCCGATCATGCCGCCGGGGCCGAACGCGGCGAGGGCGCTCGTGACAGCGGCCGCTCCGACGACACCGGGCGCAGCCGCGAGTGCCAGCCCGCCAGTTGCGACCACCAGCGCTGCCGCACCGACGCCGATTGCGCCGAGCTTCCACCAGGCAGCACCACGGCCAGGGTTGAGCACGTTCTGAGCGGTTGTGGTGGCCTCGAGCACGAGATCTCCGAACGGACTCCCCAGACCTGACTCCGCAGCGAGGTCGCGCATCGCCTGTTGGCGGACCTTCTTCGAAACATCAATCTCGAACGGCCGCAGGACGTTTCCCGAAGCGAGCACGATGAGCGGGACGACCGCCGCGCTCCGGTCACGCAACGTGACGACGGGAGGCTCCGGAACGGCAGCGTGCACGTCGGCCAGGTCGAACGTGAGCTCAGTGATGCGCGCGGGGGCGGGGCGACCTTCGGCTGCGCGACGGGTCAACATGCCCTGCGCGACCGTGGATTGCACATGACGAAGGGCACCTTCGAAACGCTCGCGGTCGTCGCCGTCGAGCCCGTTCCGGAGATGCGTGGCGTACCGCAATGCGAGCAGGCCGAGCAGTTCAGTCTCATCGACCGGGGTGTCCACTCCGCGGGCAGCCGGCACCAGCTCCTGCGAGTGGGAACCGAAGAGTCCGAAGCCGATGGCAGTCGCGACGGCAGGGTCGCTCAGGTACTCGACCGCATCGTGGACGTGCACATTCGCTGCCGTCACGACCTGGTGGTCGAGGAGCCACGGGAACACCGATGACAGACCGCGGTGTGACGCCACCGGGTCCAGGCGGTTCCAGAAGTTCACCCACCACCCCAGGTTCGTCGGCGGCTCGTCCATCGCATTGGTGAGGTCGTCGATCGAAAAACGTCGGCTCGCCAAGGGGCTGCCGATCGTCACCATCCCGACGACCTCGATCGCCGGCGGAAGCCGTCTGACGATGTCTGCCGCCACCACTGATCCCAAGCTGTGCCCGAGAATCAGCAGCCGTCCTGTCTCGGGGAGCGCTTTGAGTACTCGGACGAGAACGCTTGCGCGGATGTCGTCATGCTCCAGGTAGTTCCTGGCCTGTTTGAACTGCGGCAGCTCGGTCGCAGCACCGATGACCGCCTCCGCCTGGTCGTAGCCCGTTCCGAGATCGTTCTGACCGACGCGGAACTCCATCGCCGCAGTTCGGCCTTCGAATTCCCGCCGGTTCCTCCGCGCATCCTCGCGCCGGAGTGGCTTGCTCGTGATCGGCGGGACACGATCGGCGTCGTCAGTGCCGTTCAGGAGGTGCGCGTACCGCGGCGCAACGAAGGCGTCCGCTCCGATCGCTGGGTAGCCGAGGCGCACCAGTGCGCCCGAGAGGGCCACGCGCCAAGCGCCGTCAGGGTCTCCCTTCCCGACACCGTGGAGGAAGAGCAGGGTCGGGCGTTCTGGCATCTGTGTCCTCCGCGGTCGTGGCTAACCGCGGTCAGCCTACGGAGTCAGGAGCGTCCGTCGGTGCGACAGCGTCCCGTCGGAAGACGTACACGCCGACGACTCGCCCGCTCGAGAACACCTGATCGAGCTGGTTCTGCGTGTTGCTGAGTGACGAGATCGACACCTCATGGACGTACCCGGTGTGCTGCAGCCGCCAACCGATCGCCTCGATATCGCTGAGCGTTCGGCCGTCGTCACTCTCGACGGGCAAGGAGAGCTCGAACAAGGCCTTCCCTGCGGCGAGTGCGAGTTCTGCGCGTCCGATCGGGGATTCGTCGTGACGTCGCTGTGCGGCTCGCTCCGCGTTCGTAGCCTTCTTCGCGACAGCCTGCGCTCGGGCTCGCTCCTTCTCCTCTGCGGTCTTGAACAACCCCACCGTTCAACCCTTCGGTCCGTCGCGACGCCACCTGTCGTCAGCGGGACAGTAGCAGCAGCCCGCTCGTCGTTCGTGACGTCGATCGCCGACCGTGTCGGCGGCCGCCCCTAGGCTCGCAGGGCACCACACGAGACGGGGGAGCAGGATGCAGATCACGAGTGACGGCGGCGTCGTCCTCAGCCCCAGCGACCTGTCGACGTGGTCGACCTGCGAGTGGGCGTTCCTGCGCCGCCTCGACTCCAAGCTCGGCCGCGGGGACGCCCTGCCGGACGTGCACGACGACATGCTCGAGCGCACCGCACGGCTGGGGGACCAGCACGAACTCGACTACCTCGACATCCTCAAGCAGACCCGCAACGTCGTCGAGTTCGACCGCCCCGCCCCGCCGGACTACGCACGCGCCGCAGCCGAAGCACGACAGGCCTTCGCCGACGGGGCCGACGTGCTGTACCAGCCGACGTTCCACGCAGCGCCGACGGCCGACGAGCCCGGGTTCATCGGCTTCGCGGACTTCATCATCCGCAACGACCGCGGCGAGTACGAGGTCTACGACACCAAGCTCGCCCGCCACGCCAAGATCAGCGCCCTGCTCCAGCTCGCCGCCTATGCCGAGCAGATGCAGGCGCACGGCATCCCCACCGGTGAGCAGGTGCACCTGGTGCTCGGCGACCGGACGACGACCACGCACGACCTCGCCGACATCGCGCCGGTGTACCGCACGCAGCGCGCCGAACTGCAGCGGGTCATCGCCGAGCGCATCGCGGCAGACGAACCGCTGCGGTGGGGCGACCCGCGCTACTCGAGCTGTGGACGCTGCGACGTCTGCTCGACCCAGGTCGCCGAACACCGTGACCTCGTCCTCGTCGCGGGCATGCGCCTCGACCAACGGGCGAAGCTGATCAAGCACGAGGTGCGGACGATCGACGACCTGGCGGCCCGCACCCGGGCAGTGCCGGGCTTGTCCCGCGCGACGCAGGATCGGCTGGTACGTCAGGCGAGCCTCCAGATCGAGTCGGAAGACGCCCGACGGACGGGCGCCGACGGGCCGGACCAGCCCGTCAAGCCGCGCTTCGAGGTCCTCGACGCCCGCGCGCTCGACGCGATCCCGGCACCCGACCCGGGCGACGTCTTCTTCGACTTCGAGGGCGACCCGCTGCACACCGAGGACGGCGTGCACTGGGGCCTCGACTACCTGTTCGGCCTGGTCGACGACCGCGCCGAGTTCACCGCGTTCTGGGCGCACACCATCCGCGACGAACGAGTTGCGCTGGAGCAGTTCCTCGCGTTCATCGAAGCCCGGCGGCAGCAGTACCCGGGCATGCACATCTACCACTACGCGGCCTACGAGCGGACGCACCTGCTGTCACTCGCCGCCCGGCACGGCGTGGGCGAGGACGCCGTCGACGACCTGCTGCGAGCCGGGGTCCTGGTCGACCTGTACCCGATCGTCCGCAAGGCCCTGGTCGTCGGCAGCCACAGCTACTCCATCAAGAAGCTCGAACCGCTGTACATGGGGTCGGACCTGCGCGAGAGCGACGTCACGAACGCCGCTGACAGCATCACCGCCTACGTCGACGCGATCGAGGAGCTCCGGAACGGCGACGCGGCCGAGGGACAGCGGATGCTCGACCAGGTCGCCGACTACAACGCCTACGACTGCCGCTCCACCCTGCGCCTGCGCGACTGGCTCCGCTCGCTGCGCACCGCCGACCCCGATGCGGCCGACCCGGCGCTCGAGCTCGAGGTCCCACCGATCCCCGTCGAGCGCGAGCCCAATCCGGTGTCCGTCGCGTTGGCTGCGCAACTCGAGGACGTCGACGCCCTCGACCGCACCCCTGACCAGACCGCGTTGGCGCTCGCCGCGGCCGCGATCGACTACCACCGCCGCGAGGCCAAGACCTTCTGGCAGGACCACTTCGACCGCCTGCGGAACCCGGTCGACGACTGGGCCGACACGCGTGACGTCCTGGTCGTGGAGCGGGCGTCCGTCGAGCGCGACTGGGACACGCTGCCGCGTGCCCGGTCGCAGTCGCGGGAACTCCGGTTGTCAGGGACGCTCGCGCCCGGTTCGCGGCTCCGGCCTGGAGGCACGCCCCACCTGGTCTACGACGACCCACTTCCGCCATCGGTCGCCTCCCCGGGCCCCGGGTCGAAGGGCGCTTCGTCGCGCGCCGTGATCGTGGACGTCCGGGACGACGGCGATGCCGTCGAGGTCCTCGTGAAAGAGGGCCTGCCCGTCGGCGGCGAGCCGCACCACGAGTTCCCCGTGGCCCTCGCCCCGTCGGCGCCGCCCCGAGCGAAGCCCCAACCCGAGGCGATCGCGTGGTGGGGTCAGGCCGTACTCGACGAGCTGCCGGCGATGCTGCCCGACCCGGCGCTCGACCTGCTGCGACGGGTGCCCCCTCGTGGCCCGATCGTGCCGGTGCAGGGCGACGACACGGTGTCGGCCGTCGTCTCGACCCTGCTCGACCTCGACCGGTCGTACCTGGCGATCCAGGGCCCTCCCGGCACGGGCAAGACCTACGTCGGCTCGAACGTCGTCGCCCGACTCGTCCGCGAGTACGGCTGGCGCGTCGGGGTCGTCGGCCAGTCGCACGCGACGTCGGAGAACTTCCTGACCTCGGTCGTGAACGCCGGCGTCCCCGCCGACCGGGTCGTGAAGGTGCCGAAGTCCGGCGCAACCGAGGACGAGCTCGACGCCGCAGCCTGGACCCCCGTGAAGAACGGTGCCGCGGTCGCCGCGTTCCTGTCCTCGTGCGAGTCCTCGGGCACCGGCGGTGTCGTCGGTGGCACGGCGTGGACGTTCGCGAACGAGTCGACGATCGAGCGTCGTTTCCTCGACCTGCTCGTGGTCGACGAGGCCGGACAGTTCTCCCTCGCACCGACCATCGCCTCCTCGGTCGCCGCGACCCGGCTCCTGCTGCTCGGCGACCCCCAGCAGCTGCCCCAGGTGTCGCAGGGCTCGCACCCCGAGCCCGTCGACGAGTCCGCGCTCGGCTGGCTCGCCGACGGCCAGCACGTCCTGCCGCCCGAGTTCGGGTACTTCCTCGCCCGCACCCGCCGCATGGAGCCCGCGCTGACCGAATCCGTCTCGGCCCTGTCCTACGACGGGCAGCTCGCCTCGATGGTCTCCGGGCGGCACCTCGACGGCATCGCCGCGGGTGTGCACCCCGTGCCGGTCGTGCACGCGGGCAACACGACGTCCTCTGCTGAAGAGGCCGCCCGGGTCGTCGCCCTCGTCGGTGACGTCGTCGGCCGCACCTGGACCGACGGCTCCGACACCTGTGCCCTGACCGACGAGGACGTCATCGTGGTGGCGCCGTACAACGCACAGGGAGCACTGATCCGGCAGGAGCTCGACCGCGCGGGCTTCACCGGCACCCAGGTCGGCACGGTCGACCTGTTCCAGGGCCGAGAGGCCGTCGTGTCGATCGTGTCCCTGGCAGCGTCGAGTGCGGCGGACATCCCGCGCGGCCTCGACTTCCTGCTCATGCCGAACCGGTTGAACGTGGCGATCTCACGGGCGAAGTGGGCGGCGTACCTCGTGCACTCACCGGCGCTGACCACCGGACTGCCCCCGTCGATCGCGGGCTTGTCCCTGTTGTCCCGCTTCATCGAGCTCGTCGACCCGTAGCGGAGTGACATGTAGGATTTCCGGATGAGTTACCAGATGCCACCGAACCCGTACCAGCCGATGGCGGGTCCGTACCCGCAGCGATCGGGCAACGGGTTCGCCGTCGCAGCCCTCGTGCTCGGCATCTGGGGCTTCCTTGTCACGTGGATCCCCTTCTTCATCGGACTGTTTCTCGGATTCGTCCCCGATGTGCTCGCGATCGTGTTCGGGATCTGCGGGGTGATCCGGGCGAACCGTGGTGCCCGTGGCATGGGGATGGCCGTGACCGGATTGATCCTCGGGAGCCTGGCGTTCCTCAGCATCTTCGTCGGCGCCGGGACTGCCTGGTGACTCACCCCGACTCGACGGTGCCGATGGTCGAGCTGTAGGTCGCCACCGCACCGAACTGGGCACCGATGATCGTGATGGACCACGCGGTGCCGTCCGGGGCGACGGAGTACAGGACGCGTGCGCCGTCAGGAACGGCAGCGAGCCCGGTGCCGTCGGGCAGCAGGATCCGTTCCGGCGCGGTCATCCCCACGGACAGGGTCGACGGGTACGGACCGGCGCCGAACCTCTGCTCCATGACGAAGGCGAGCGTGCCGGCGCTCTGTACGACGGCCGACCGCTCGGTCTCGACAGTCGCCGGAGCCGGAGCCGGAGCCGGCGGCGCGGCAGGCTCCGGCGTCGATGACGGCAGAGCAGACTCCACCGGGGCAGCGACCGCCGAGCGGAACGGGACCGCCACCGTCCCGACGACAGCGCTCCGGCCGTCGAGGGGGAGCGAGAGTGCTGGCAGGTGGACACCGGTACCCGCCAGAGCAGACCCGATGACCGCGTACGCCATCAGCGCCGTCCCGACGCTGCCGAGGATCGCACCTCCGCGACCGAACGCCCGCGCTGTGGCCGAGCCCCATCGTGCGGTCTTGACCGCCTGCACGCCGAAGACGATCGCCGAGATACCGATCGTCGAGACGATGAAGCCCGTCTGGATCCCGGACTGTTGCGGCTCGACGAGTGCGATGACCACGCTGCCGAGGCCGAGCAGCATCGCAAGGGTCGCGAACGCCCAGGGCCTCGTGCGCCTGCGTGGCTTCGCGTTCAGCAGCGGTGATGGTGCGTGGAGTGTCGGCAGCCGCCGAGCACCACTCCGCGAGGGTCCTGACGAGTACTCCGGAGGGGACCAATCTCGTGGTCCTGGCCCGCCCAACGGCATCGTCGTTCCCCCGTCCGCTCAGTACGACGGACCCATCTTGATGGGCGACGCCGACGTGAGCGATCCCCAGAACTGGGTTGACCGGCTGGCGACGACCGAACGCTGCGGGCCGGTACGATCACGAGCCTTCGGGGACGCCGCCCTGCATCTGCGCCCGCATCTCGGCGAGGACGTCGGCGTGCAGGAAGTTCGCCTCGGCCGCACTCGTGGGGTCGACCACGATGCCGAACTCCTCGGGCAGGGCCGACACGAGCTCGGACATCGGCACCGGACGCCCCTCGGCGTCGGGCAGGCCGGCGGCGAGTTCGTCCGGGTCGGTGAAGACGGGCACGAACGGCTTGTCCCGGATCATGACGTGGGCGACGCTGCCGGCCTCCGGAGTGCCCGCCGCCTTCCAGGGGACCCACGCCGCGCTGCGCAGGAAGCCCGCGGGCGAGGCCGCCATCCTCCGTCGCAGTTCGGCGGCCGCGCTCGGCGGGGCCTTGTCGACGCCTCGGCCGAAGGCTGATCCGTTCGTCTCATCGGTACTCACGCCAACCATGCTGTCACGGTCGGCGGACACGGCGGGGCCGAGCCGCGCCTCCAGGCCGATGCCCGGCGCACGCGGACGTGGGCCGGGCGTCGGAGGTGACCGTCTCAGTACGCGGCCGACTGCCCGCCGTCGATCGGGACGACCGTCGCGTTGACGTAGGACGCGTCGTTCGACAGCAGGAAGGCGACGACGGCGGCGATCTCGGGGGCCTCGCCGTAGCGCTTCGTCGGGTTGACCTGGATGAACTCCTCGGCGGCCTTGCGCGGGTTCTCGGCGTCGAGCTGCTTCATCGAGTTCTCGACCATGGGCGTCCAGATGGCTCCGGGGGCGATGGCGTTGATGCGGATGCCGTAGCGGCCGTACTCGACGGCCGAGTTGCGGGTGAGACCGACGACGCCGTGCTTGGCTGCCGCGTACCCGGACTGGTTGCCGATGCCGCGGATGCCGCCGACGCTCGCCGTGTTCACGACCATGCCGGAGCCCTGCTCGCGCATGACCTTGAGCACCTTCTCGAGCCCGAGGAACACGCCGCGCAGGTTGATCGACACGACGCGGTCGAACTCGGCGGCGGTGAACGACTCGGTGGGGTTCTGCTTGCCCTCGATGCCGGCGTTGTTGAAGAAGCCGTCGACGCGGCCGAAGCGCTCGGTCGTGGCGGTGACGTAGGCGTCGACCTGGGCCTCGTCGGACACGTCGGCGACGGTCGTCAGGACCTGCGCGTCCGGGGTAGCCTCGAGCACGGCGGTCTTCGTCGCCTCGAGTCCCTGCTCGGAGACGTCGACGAGGGAGAGTGCAGCGCCCTCGGCGGCCAGGCGGACGGCGGTCGCGCGACCGAGGCCGGAGCCGCCGCCGGTGATGAGGACGACGCGCTCGGCGAAGCGGGTGGTGACGGTGCTGGTTCCGGGCATGGGGGAGGCCTCCTGAGGTCTTCGACGGTGAAGGGCTCGGGGTCCGCGGTGGGGCAGCGAGTCCGATCGATGCATCTGCATCGAGAGTTATAGACTACACCTGTCGTTTAACGACGCGGTCAGCAGGTGTCCAGCACCCGCACCATCGCGCTGCCTGCCTCAGCTCGTGACGATCGAGGTCGTCGTTGCCATGGTCGCCGCCATGATCACGACCATCGTCGCGGCCTCGATCTCCTCGAGTACCGCCTTCACCGCCGGGCTCGCCCAGGTGCCCGAGGTGATCTCCTTGACCAGGTCCTTGTCGACGGCGCCGAACTGCTTGCGCAGGGTGTTCGTCGCGTCGAGCAGGCCGATGACCGCGGCGGAGAACGGCGTGGGTCCTGCCCGGCCGGCCAGCACGTCCGCGATGCCGGATCGCAGCAGTGCCTCCGGGGCTCCGTCCCGCTCCGGGTGCTTCGTGGTGGGGAAGAGGCCGAGCACCTTGCCCTGCTCGACGCTGATGACGCCGCGCTCGACGAGTCCGGCGAACACGTCGTCGCGCAGCTGGCGCTTGCCGAGTCGGCTCACCCACCACTTCGCCTTGCGCGGTGCACCGGCCGCCGCGATGGAGCCGACCACGCCGTCGAGCACGGGGTCGCCCGTTGCGGCGCCGTTCACGACGGCGACGAGTCCGTCCTGCAGCGAGACCGCACCGCGCAGAGCGAGGTCGGCGAGGACCGCCCCCGCGAGACCCGTGTCGAGCGTCGAACCGTCGAGAGCGTGGCGTCCGTCGGGCTCGACCTGCAGGAGCGCGTACGCCTGTGGGACCGTGAGTTGCTCAGCCATGCCCGCAGCCTGCCACGCGGGGCGGAGGTGCGCCGGGCCTCCGAGCCGACACCCAGCGGCGCCGGACCGCTCGATGCCTGGATAAGGTGCTGTCCCGTGGGCATGCGCGGTTTGATGTGGGACGGGACGCGACGACACGGCGTGCTGCTCGCGATCGCCCTGGCGCCGGTGCTCGCTGCGGTCGCGGAGACGGCTGCGCTGGCGCTGTCCCACGACCCGGACTGGGGCCGCGGCATCACCGGAGTGGTGGCGGCGATGACCGTCGCCGGGCTCGTCGTGGGCGTGCGCTACAACCCGCTGAACGACATCGCGACCCGGAACCGTCGGTCCGCGCAGGAGCGGACGTCGCGGGAGTCGCGCCGCTCGTTCCTCGACTTGCTGGTGCTCGACCTGGTCCTCATCGTGCTCGGCTTGCCTTTCGGCGGCGTGCTCGCGATCCGCGAGGGCGACCCGAGCGCGTGGTTCCTCTCGCTGGTGTTCGGCTTCCTGTCCGCGATCGCGTTGCTGCTGGCCTGGCTGGTCGACATGTTCGTCGTGCTGCCGATCGTGTCGATGGTCGGCGCTCTGATCGGCGCGAAGGGATCGAGCAGGACCGCGGCGTCGGCCGGGGCGGTGTTCCTGTCCGTCCTGGTGTTCGCCGTCGCGGTCACCGTCGCCGTCCCGAGCACCGACCACGGGTACCTCGGGCGGGCCGGGAGGTTCCTCGAGGCCATGGGGGTCCTCGCCGGTCTGCCGTTCGGCGACGCCGCGAACCCCGCGCTCCTCTGGCTCGCCCGGCTCGCGCTCGTGCTGCTCGTCCTGTCGATCACCTGGCTGGTGCGTGAGGGGCGCGTGCTTCGTCACGCCCGGGGAGACCGCCCGCGCCGGCCGCGCTGAAACCCAGCGGCGCCGGACCGCTCGACGTCAGCAGGCGTCCAGCACCCGCACCATCGCGTCCCGCTCCGCCGGAGCCACCCACAGGCGGTACTTCGCCTTCACCGTGACCTGGTGCTCGATGTAGGTGCAGCGGAACGCCTTGTTCGCGGGGAGCCAGGTCGCCGCGTCGCCGGAGCCCTTCTGCGAGTTGGACCGGCCGTCGACGGCGAACAGGTTCACCGGGTCGTTCGCCAGCGCCTGCCGGTCGGTCTCGGTGAGCCGCTGGGCTCCGGTGCGCCAGGCGTTCTCGAGCGCGACGACGTGGTCGATCTGCACGAGCGTCGACGTCGTGTTGCCGCGCACGAAGTCCACCGTCGCGCCGGTGTACGGCGAGACGAGGGTGCCCGTGAGGACCTTGCAGCGGCCCTCGCGGGTGATGCCGGCGAGGTCGCGGGCGAGGACGTCGTTCCGGGTGTCGCACCCGTTGTGGTCGACGTCGAGCCAGGCGCTGCCGAAGTCGCCGGTTCGGTCGTAGCCGGTGCCTGCTGCCTTGCCCTTGACGGGCAGATCGGCGAGCTGGGTGCGTGCGCGGACCGCGTCGGCGTCGGTTCCGCGGCTGACGGTCGGACTGGAGGCGGGGGTCGCCCCCGACGACGCCTGCTGCGGTCCGATGGTGGTCGTCTCCCCGGCCGTGGGACCGCCCGCCGCGGTCGTGCCCGCCGCGTCGGCGTCCGGCCCGAGGACGCCGGACGCGTCGAGCGCGTACCCGCCGACGGCGAGGGCCAGGACGACGAGGACGGAGGTCAGGGTGATGCGGCTGCGGCGTCGGCGGGACGTCATGCGGTGGGACTCCAGGTGGTGCGGGCGGAACGGCGGTGCAGGCGGAACGGTGGTGCGGGCGGAACGGTGGTGCGGCGGTGTGCGCAGCGGGTCAGGTCAGCAGGGAGCGGATGTCGTCGGCGGTCAGGTCGTCGGCGAACAGGGCGTCGTCGTCGATCATCGTGGCGAACAGCTCGGCCTTGCGGGCGGCGAGGGCGAGGACCTTCTCCTCGATGGTGTCCTCGGCGATGAACCGTTGGACGCTGACCGACCGGGTCTGCCCGATGCGGTGCGTGCGGTCGACGGCCTGGGACTCGGCGGCGGGGTTCCACCACGGGTCGAGCACGAACACGGTGTCCGCCTCGGTCAGGGTGAGCCCGAACCCGCCGGCCTTCAACGAGATGAGGAACGCCGGGGCGGTGCCCTGCCGGAAGCGCTCGATGACCTCCGGGCGCTTGCGGGTGGAGCCGTCGAGGTACTCGTAGCCGATGCCGCGGGCGTCGAGGGCGTCGGACACCATCCGCAGGAACGAGGTGAACTGGCTGAACACCAGGGCGCGACGGCCCTCTGCCGCGAGCTGTTCGAGTTCGTCGAGCAGCAGGTCGAGCTTGGCGGAGGGGATCGGGGTCGATCCCGACGTGACGTCCGAGTCCGACGACGACGACCCGGACGACACCAGCGCCGGCGACAGCGCGAGCATCCGCAGCAGGGTCAGCGACCGGAACACGATCATCCGGTTCTTCGACAGGTCCTCGATCAGGTCGAGGACCTTCAGGCGCTCCCGGTTCAGGGTGCGCTCGTACAGCTCCCGGTGCGCGGGGTCGAGCGTGACCCGGACGACCTGTTCCTGCTTCGGTGGCAGGTCGGCCGCGACGGCTTCCTTGGTGCGGCGGAGCATGAGCGGCCGGATCCGTCGGCGCAGCCGCCCGGTGAGTTCCTGCCGGGCCTCGCCGCGGAGCTCGGGCGAGGCGAGGGGCTTCACGTAGTCGTCGCCGAACCGGGTCCAGGTGGACAGCAGCCCGGGCGCGACGATGTGGAACAGTGCCCACAGGTCGGTCAGGCCGTTCTCGAGCGGGGTGCCGGTGATCGCGAACTTCACCGGTGCCTGCAGCTCCGAGGCCACACGGTGGGTCTGGGACTGCGGGTTCTTCACGAACTGGGCCTCGTCGAGCACCAGCGCCGACCACGGCAGGTCGGTCCAGGCGCGGGCGTCGAGCCGCAGCAGCGCGTACGAGGTGACGACGACGTCCGACGCAGCGGCGGTCCGGGCGACGAGCCCCGGGTCCTTCAGCGACGTCGAGGTCACCGTCGCGACCCGCAGCGACGGCACGAACTTGGCGGCCTCGGCGGCCCAGTTGCCGACGACCGAGGTCGGTGCGACGACCAGGAACGGGGGCGCGTCGGGCTCCGTGGCACGACGGGCGGCGACCATCGCGAGCACCTGCAGGGTCTTGCCGAGCCCCATGTCGTCGGCGAGCACCCCGCCGATGCCGTGCGTCACCAGGAACGACAGCCACGCGTACCCGGCGTGCTGGTACGGCCGCAGGTCGGCGTGCACGGTGTCCGGCACGGGGACGTCACCCGGGGGAGTCGCCCCGAGCAGCCCCGAGGCGATCGCCTGCCACCGCTCGTCGTGCGAGGTCTCGTCGGCCAGCAGGTCGAACTCCGACCACAGCCCGGCGTGCAGCGGTGTGACGGCGATCGGCTGGTCGGGCTCCCACTCGTCCAGGTCGCGGGCCTCGTCGATGAGTTCCTTGAGCCGATCGAACGCGGGGTCGGCCAGCGACAGGTACGAGTTGTCGACGAGCTTGAGCCGTCGCTGCCGACCCGCGAGCGCGGTGAGCAGCGGCGTGAAGGGGATCTGCTTGCCGTTGACGCTGACGATGATGCCGAGGTCGAACCAGTCGTGCTTGTCCGACGGCATCGTCGTGACACGGATGTGCGGCCGCCCGCTCAACCGCTCGTAGTCGAGGCGCTCGCCCTGCACGACCGTGCGGATGCCGAGCGACGGCAGCTCGGGCAGGAACTCGTTCGCGAACACCGCGACGTCGGCCCCGTCGATGGTGCCGTCCTGGAACCAGTCCAGCCCGCCACCGGGTCCGGCAGGGCGGACGGGAGGCCCGGCCTGCGTCGCGTCGTCGTCCGCCGTCGTCGACGTGGTCGGCTGCACCGCCGCGGCCGGGTCCGCCACGGGGGCATCATCGGTACTTGCAGGAACGTCGGTGCCGGCAGGATCGTCGGCGGCACGGAGCCCGGACAGGTCGGGGAGCGGGCCGTGCAGGGACACCGGGTCCTTCCGGCCGTCGACGTGCCAGCGCCAGTGCAGGTGCACGCGGTCGTCGGTGCGCGGCGCCCGGGCCGGCTCGAACGTCGCGGTGAGCACGAGTTCGGGCGGGGTGCGCTCGGGCAGCTCCACCGAGCCGTCGGAGCTGACCAGGCCGAGGGCGCCGCGCAACCGGGGTGACCAGTCGGCCAGGAACTCGTCGACCTCGGCGGTCGGCACGGTGATCCGGGTGCCCTCGACGAGCATGCGGCGCTGGTCCTCGGGCACCGGTGCCGGGGTCGGGGCGACGGCGACCGTGAACTCGGGGCTCTCGCGGAACACGTAGACGCCGTGGTCGCCGATCATCCGCGCTGCTCCGGGCACCACGGGCCGGCCGTCGAGCACGGCACTCGCGCCGATCACCACGGCGTCGTCGTGCCGGGCGACGTCGAGCAGCACCTGGGCCTGCGTGCCGAGCACCGCACCGCCCTCGCGCTTGCCGGTGACGAACGCGATGCCGAGCGCCGCGGCCTGCTGCAGGAGCGGCCAGAGCAGGGGGCTCCGGAAGTCGTCGAGGTGCAGCCAGTCGCTCTCACCGGGCAGGCCCGCGAGTTGCCCGGCGCGGTGCAGGGCGGCGAGCTGCAGGAACCAGGCGTGCTGCTCGGCACCGACGCCGAGCCGGTTCTGCGAGTAGGGGAGCGTGCCCCAGGTCAGCTGCCCGCGCACCCAGTTGCCGGCGTCGCTGCGGGTCACCGGCCGGACCCCGAGCCGAACGCTGCGGGACGGCGCGGGCAGGGCGCGGCCGGCGGCACGGGCTCGTGAGGCGAGCTTGGCGGGGACCGCGTCACGCAACTCGAACTGCAGTCCCATCCGGGTGCCCTGCGGGGTGGGCGCCCGCTCGTCATCACCGGCGAGGCGGGCGAGGTCGTGCCTCCAGTCCGAGGGCGGCGGGGCCGGCGTTTCCGGACGTGGGCCGGCGTTCGCGGCGAGGGCGCGGGCGTTGATGGTGAGGAGCGCGGCCGCGACGTGCTTGCAGTCGCCGCCGAGCGGGCAGCTGCAGGTGCTGCGGACCGGGCGGACGAAGTCGCCGCGCGCCGGGGTGGTGTCGACGCGGAGTTCGTACGGGTCGTCGGCGGTGCCGGACACGACCGCGGTGACCGTGCCGTCGTCGTCGTGCCAGGTGGCGTCGTCGACCAGGCCGGCGCGGACGACGTCGCGTGCCCGGCCGAAGGTCTGCGGCCCGACGAAGCGGATGACGTCGACGGCGTCGATCATCGGGGCAGCAGGCACGGGACCATCGTGCCAGTCACCACCGACGATCCCCGCCGCCACCCTGTGCGACGGACATCTGACAGGACTACCGTCCAACGCGGAGCGCGACGACAGCGGTCCACGGAATCGATTGGAACCTCATGCCGGACCGACTGCGGTGGGTACGCGACTCAGCCGACCACTGGAACGGGTGGATCGACGCCGAGGTCGTGTGCGACATCACCCGGACCGACACGTACACCGTCGATTCCCCGGACCACTCGTTGACCGGCGGGCACTCGTCCTTCGAGAGTGCGGCCGCTCAGGTGCACGGCTGGGTTCGCTGGACCGGCCGTTAGGCCGCAGAGCGCAACCCGGTTGTACGTCCACCCGCTGCTCCCTAGCGTGAGAGTGCAGGCCGGGGACCACCCGGAGGTGACCCCACCGCTCTGCTCCAGGAGAGAGAGGTGTTCCGATGACCGACGCGACCGAGTCGCAGGCGCCCGCTCCGGGTTCCGATCCTGCTGCACGCCCCACCTCGCCGCGTTCGCTCGTCGCCGTGGCCGGTCAGGACACCGACGAGGCCATCAGCTCGCTCGCCGGCATGTACGCGGGCAAGGCCTGGTACTCCCGAGCCCTCGACCAGGACTACTGGTTCAAGTACGTCGGTGTCGGTGACGAACGGCTGAGTGTCCGCCGTTCCCAGATGCACGGGTACCTGCGGGGTGACGTCGCCACCGAGGGTGAGGTCGTCGTCCAGTGGCTCGAACGCGGCGAGGCCCGCGTCGACGTCGGCCGCGACGAGGCCCGCATGCAGCCCGGCGTCCCGACACTGTTCCCCGTCGAGCGCCGGTTCGAGATGGAGTACCAGGACTGGGACCAGCGCCTGGTGCACCTGCGCCGTGACCTGGTGCTCGACGTCGCCGCCGAAGACCACCTGGTCGACGGCACCATGGCGTTCGACACCACGACGACGCCTGACTCCGCAGCTCTGGGCCAGTGGCGGACCGCCGTGTCCGGCGCGCTCCGTGCGCTGCGCGAGGAGGGCGACGAGTCCCTCGCCTGGCACGAGGCGCAGCGTGACGTCGTCCGCGCCCTGTTCCGCATGTACCCGCTGCAGGCCGAGCGGTTCCCCGCGGGCTACGGCACCCGCAGCGACGGACGACTCCGGGCTGCGGTCGAGTTCATCCAGGCGCACGCCCACCAGCCGCTCACCGTCGCCGACATCGCGCAGGCCGCGGGGCTGAGCATCCGTGGGATCCAGGAGTCGTTCCAGCGGGCGTTCGAGCGCTCGCCGATGACGTACCTGCGCGAGGTCCGGCTCGGACGGGTGCACGAGGAACTGCGGATCCTCGACCCGCAGGCGACCTCGGTGGCGGACGTCGCCCGGCGGTGGGGCTTCGCGCACATGGGGCGGTTCGCCTCGGTGTACGCGAACCGGTTCGGGGAGTACCCGCGGGAGACGTTGCGGCGCTGAGGGCGGCTCGTCGCGGCAGCGTGAGCGCCCCTTGTTCTGGGGGTCCCTCGCTCCGGGGTAGAACTGACAGTCTGCTCAGGGGGTGCGAGGGGCGTACCCCCTGAGGGGAGCTCCATGAGCAGTCCATCCGGTCCGACCGAGGACGACGGCCATCCCGTCTTCCTCGGGGAGACGAGCAGACGATCCGTCCTGCTCTTCGCTGCCGCGGCAGCAGTCACCGCGGCGACGCTCAGTGGCACGTCCCGGGCGTTCGCCGTCGAGCCGTCCAACCTGACGTACCCGTCGTACCCCGAGTCGACCTCGACGCGGGATCGCGCGTTCTCGGCCAGAGCGGCCGAAGAGTACGCGAACGGCAAGATCCCGGTCAGCGAGCTGACCTACGTGGCGGAGTCGACGAACAACCTGGGCAAGCAGTACCTGCTGGCGAGCGCCGCCACGGCCTACATCGCCCTGGGCAAGGCCTACCAGGCCGCGCTCAACAAGCCGATGACGATGGCCGAGGGGTACCGGGACTACGAGCGCCAGGAGTACCTCTACCAGGGGTACATCCAGGGGAAGCCCGGGTTCAACAAGGCGGCCTACCCCGGGACCTCGATCCACGGGTTGGGTCGGGCCGTGGACTTCAGCGGAGGGGTCAACAGCTACGGCACGCCCGAGAAGGCGTGGATGAACGCCAACGGCCCGACCTTCGGCTGGCAGCCGGTCGGCGACGGTTTCGACTTCCGTGAACCGTGGCACTTCGAGTACGACGGCTCCTACCAGCCGGAAGAACCAGCACCGCCCGTCAACGAACGACAGGAAGACACAGACATGAAGCTCATCACCAACAACGGACGCACCTGGCTCGTCGGCGAGTTCACGGCGGTCGAGATCGACACCGACTTCCTCAACGAGCTGAAGTCGGCCTACAACGTCCCGGGTTCGCTCGGCAACCTGCGCGCTGCACTCGCGGCGCAGTACGGCGAACCGGTCGCCATCCAGGCCGCCGGGAACGTCGAGGGCATCATCGCGGTCGCGAAGAAGAACCGCGCGGGCCTGGTCAGCGAGCTCAAGCGCTGACCACGGACCACTGCACGGACGAGGGGCCTGCCGGCGATCCGGCAGGCCCCTCGTCTGCGTGTGTTCGGTGGTACTCCGGGCACGCGGAACGCCCCACCGGCTCGTTCGAGGAGACGGTGGGGCGTTGGCGCGACTGTGTCGGATCGGTCCGGCGGCCTCAGTAGGCCTGGATGATGCCCAGGAAGTCCCCGTAGCCGAGGGAGCGCTGCGACAGCTCGCAGACGTCCGACGACGGCTTCATGACCAGACGCGTCGCGATGTCGACGTGGTCCAGACCGAAGGTGTGGCCCCACTCGTGCACCGCGACCCCTCGGACGTCGTACCGATCGCCCGAGCACGATGCCTGCACGGAGTTCCACGCGTACCGCGTCGAGTACTTCTGGTCCGACTCCGTCGAGGCGAGCGTGCTCAGGTTGTAGAAGGTGCAGGTCGCGGCGAGCGTCCCGGTCGGCAGGCTGCCCCACCCGATCACGTTCTTGTTGTCCTGCGCAGAGCAGGACAGCGCACTGGTCACTGCCGGGTCGGATCCGGTCGCGCCCAGCGGGGTGTTCCGGGCCCCCGAGATCCCCGACGCACCGCACGCCGAGATGTTGCCGCCCCACTTGTTCGCCGCTGCCTTGAGCTCGTCGTAGGCGTACGTCCCCTTGCTGTTCGCCTCGTTGTAGCGCCATTCGACGGACGTCCTCCAGGTGTTGCCCGCGAGGTTGTAGTCACCAGCGCAGGACGCAGCGCCGATCGAGGTGCCGGGCGCGGTGGCGGGCGCCTGGGTCCCGCTGCTGGACTGCGCAGCGCCCTGCGTCGCACGCTGTGCTGAGGACCTTGCCGGCGACGTGCCGTGCCAGTCGCTCCCGACCTGCACGGAGACGCCGGCGTCGGTGTTGAAGACGGTCACGTCGGTCGCCGGCTGTGCGCCCGCGGCACTGACGCTGTCGACCCTGACGGCCGTTCCGGCCGCGGGGACGACGAACGTCCGGCCGTCGACCACCACGGTCGAGCCGGCGCCGACGGTGCAGCCTGCGTCCAGATCGGTCGACGTGACGGTGCCGTCCGTGCACCCGCTGGAAGCGTTTGCTGGTGCGGCGACCCCCGCGCCGACGACGAGCGCCGTGCCGAGCACGGCGAGAGTGAGTGTGCGGTACATGAGTCCCCTTCGCTTATGTGAGCACTCGAACTCTGGCACTTCCCGCGATGGGGAGCGAGAGGCGTCACCGAATCGCAACGTGCCGACACCCGGTTGTTCACGAGCGAGCACGCGTCAGGTCCTCCCAGGCGTCGGGTGCTCAGTCGCGCAGGGGCTCACCGCCGGTCGCCTCGCCCGTCGCCAACTTGCTGTGGCGTCGTGAGTACCCGAAGTACACACCGAGCCCGATCGCGAACCAGATCGCGAACCGCACCCAGGTCTCCCACTGCAGGAACGTGACGAGCCACAGCGACGCGATGACGCCGATGATCGGGATGACGGGCATGAACGGCAGCCGGAACTGGCGGTCCAGGTCGGGCTGCCGGTAGCGCAGGACCACCACGGCCGAGCACACCACGACGAACGCGAGCAGGATGCCGATGTTCGTGAGCTCGGCGACCACACCGATCGGCAGCACCCCGGCCAGGATCGCCGACGCGATGCCGAGGATCCAGGTCACCCGTGTCGGCACGTGCCGCTTCGGGTCGGTCTTCGCGAACCACTTCGGCATCAGACCGTCGCGGCTCATCGAGAACCAGACGCGCGAGGCACCGAGCATGAACGTCACCAGAACCGTGACGATGCCGACGATGGCACCGATCGCGATGACGTTGGCGACACCGCCGAGGCCGACGGACGCGAACGCCGACGAGAAGCCCGACGCCGGGTCGATGTCGGTGTACTTCTGCATCCCGGTGAGCACGAGGGTCGCCAGGACGTACAGCACCATCGAGATGCCGAGGGACAGCAGGATCGCCTTCGGCATGTGCTTGCGGGCGTCGGTGGACTCCTCGGCCGCGGTGGACATGGCGTCGTAGCCGAACACGGCGAAGAACACGGTCGCGGCACCGGTCATCACGCCGCCGAAGCCGAACGGGAAGTACGGGGAGTAGTTCGCACTGTTGATGTGGAACACGCCGAGCACGACGATGAGCACGACGAGCGCCACCTTGATGCCGACGGCGACGAACTCGAACCGGGCGGCGCTGCGGATGCCGCGCGTCAGCACGAACGCGGTGAGCAGGCACAACGCGATCGCGAAGACGTCGATCACGTGGCCGTCACCGGTGCCCGGGGCGCCGAGCATCCACGCGGGCAGATCGATGCCGAACTGGCCGACCAGGAACCCCACGTAGCCGGAGATGCCGATCGCGACCACCGCCACGATCGCCGTGTACTCGAGCAGCAGGTCCCAGCCGATGAACCACCCGACGATCTCGCCGAGCACCGCGTAGCCGTACGTGTACGCGCTGCCGGCCTTCGGGATGAGCCCCGCGAACTCGGCGTACGACAGGGCAGCGGCGGCGCTCGCGACCCCGGCGACCAGGAAGCTGATCAGCACCGCGGGACCGGCGACGCCGTTCGCGACGGTGCCGGCGAGGGTGAAGATGCCGGCGCCGATGATGCCGCCGATGCCGATCGCGGTGAGCTGCCACAGACCGAGGTGCCGTTTCAGGCCGCCCTCGCCCCCGGCCTCGTCATCGATCGTGTCGATGGGCTTCCGTCGGAACAGGGTGCGTGTCGTCGTCGTCACCCGCCCATGGTGCACCCGGAGGCGGTCGTGCGCACGGGCGGGCTGCGGGCGTTCTGGCGGCTGGCTGCGCGCGTGCGCGGCGGCGGGGCCGGCGGAGTTTCGCGCTGAGCGACACTTCTCGCGCCGCCGAGCCCGTGAACTGTCGCTCAGC
This sequence comes from Curtobacterium sp. MCLR17_039, assembly GCF_003234745.1. Taxonomy (NCBI): domain Bacteria; kingdom Bacillati; phylum Actinomycetota; class Actinomycetes; order Micrococcales; family Microbacteriaceae; genus Curtobacterium; species Curtobacterium sp. MCLR17_039. The sequence goes on along the minus strand of NZ_QKTF01000019.1, from coordinate 19 downwards.
GCGAAAGAACGGCCCGACC
>NZ_QKTF01000018.1:0-76963 GCF_003234745.1 Curtobacterium sp. MCLR17_039 | reverse complement strand
CAAAAGGAATTGCTTCATGACCCAGTCAGCAAGCCGACCAGGCACGAGGTCAATCAATAAATTGGCATTGACAATGTGCACGCTGTTGAGTTCTCAAGGACCAGACGCACTTGCCCCTCGGCTCGAGTTCGAGCTTCAGCCACAAGGCTTGTGTTCTTGGCTTGCCACCGGTGGTTCGTCGGACCCGGAGGTCCAGTGGCTCATCCCGAGGGGAGAGAACCGGTGGGCTTGTCATCCTAGGCGTCGAAGCGATCCGGCGCAAGGCCCGATCTGAACTTCAGTGGAGGATGGTCCCGCTTGAGGGCCGACGTGCTCTGGGCTTTCGCTCCAGCCGCTCCGCCGCACCTTTGGGGTGACGAGTAAGAACTATACGCAGCCCTGAGCGAGTGCGCCAAGCCAGCCCCCATCCCGGGCGTGTCGCGTTGTGCAACACACGTCGCCCGGACGCAGCGATGCCCGGTTCCACAGGGGAACCGGGCATCACAGGGGGTCGAGCAACCGGGGTCAGGAGAGGGTCACGCCGGCGAGGGTCTTCTTGCCACGACGCAGCACGAGCACTCCCCCGGGCAGGGCGAGGTCGGACAGCGGGGCGGCCGGGTCTTCGGCCCTGACGTTGTTCACGTAGACGCCGCCCTGGTCGATCGCGCGGCGGGCCTCGCCGAGGGACTTCACGAGTCCGGTCTCCACGAGTGCGCGTGCGACGTCCGCTCCGGAGTCGAGCGTGACCGTGCCCGGCAGCGCGGCGATCGCCGACCGCAGGGTCTCCGGGTCGAGCGCACCGAGCTCGCCGTTGCCGAACAGCGCGGCCGCGGCGTCGATCGCCGCCTGGGTCGCCGCCACCCCGTGCACGATCGAGGTGACCTCGAACGCCAGGGTCCGCTGGGCCTCTCGTCGGAAGGGTTCGTCGGCGACGGCCTGCTCGAGTCGTTCGATCTCGGCACGCGTCAGGAACGTGAACTGCCGCAGTCGGGCGATGACGTCGGCGTCCGCCGTGTTGAGCCAGAACTGGTACAGCGCGTAGGGCGAGGTCATCTCGGCATCGAGCCAGATCGCGTTGCCCTCGCTCTTGCCGAACTTCGTGCCGTCGGAGTTCGTGATGAGCGGGGTCCCCAGGGCGTGCACCGTGGCCCCTTCGGCACGACGGATGAGCTCCGTACCGGAGGTCAGGTTGCCCCACTGGTCCGAACCGCCGGTCTGCAACGTGCACCCGTACTGGCGCCAGAGCTCGCGGTAGTCGAGCCCCTGCAGGATCTGGTAGCTGAACTCGGTGTAGCTGATCCCCGCATCGGAGTTCAACCGCGCGGCCACCGCGTCCTTCTTGAGCATCGAGTTGACGCGGAAGTACTTGCCGACGTCACGCAGGAAGTCGATCGCGGACAACGGTGCGGTCCAGTCGAGGTTGTTCACCAGGCGGACGCCGTTGTCGCCGTCCGGACTGAGGAACCGGGACACCTGTGCCTGCAACCGGGACACCCACTCCGCCACGGTCTCCGGGGTGTTCAGCGTCCGCTCGGCCGTGGGACGGGGATCGCCGATGAGACCGGTCGACCCACCCACCAACGCGAGCGGCTTGTGCCCGGCGAGCTGCAGCCGGCGCATGGTCAGCAGCTGCAGCAGGTTGCCGCAGTGCAGCGACGGCGCCGTCGGGTCGAAGCCGCAGTAGTACGTGATCGGCTCACCGTCGAGGGCCTCTTGCAGCGCGGTCTCGTCGGTCGAGACCTGCACCAGACCGCGCCACTGCAGTTCGTCCCACACCGAGTCGAAGGCGGGGTCGTTCTGCTGGCGCGTCAGGACGTCTTGAGCGGTATCACTGGACACCCCGCCATCGTAGCGGCGACGGACGTCCGGCAGGCGCGGCAGCCGGGAGGCCCGGGGCCGGGTTCAGGAGTCGACGGCGCCCTTGTGCCGTCGGTACGTCGAGACCGTGGGGTCACCCGTCAGCCAGAAGCGCCAGGGGTACCGCACCCCGCCGGCGATGCCGCCGACGCCGGTGCGCGGGCCGCGGGAGATCCGCGGGACCGCAGCGCCCGCGGGCGGACCGGCCAGGGTCTCGGACAGGAGCTCGTCGACCACGTGGGCCGGTCCGGCGGAGGCGAGCCGGGCCTCCAGGCCGGGGGCCAGGGTGAGCACGAACGGACCGGACCCGTCGAGGAGCGACGTGCCGTCGTCCTGCCCGAGGACCGCTCCGAGCGCACCACCGAGGTTGCCGGGCCCGCGTGCCAACGCGACGTCCGCGACCTTCGAGCCGCGACGCGCTCGCGCGACGTCCAGTCCTTCGACGACCTCGGCACCGCGTAGCAGGGAGCCCGACGAGGTTCCGGCCGGCCCGCTCACGACGTTGACGCAGGTGTGGATGCCGTACGAGCGGTAGGCGTACAGCGTGCCGGGCGGACCGAAGAGGTGGCGGTTGCGCTCCGTCATCCCCCGGTGTCCGTGTGAGCCGGGGTCGGTGGGGCCGGAGTAGGCCTCGACCTCGGTGATGCGGAGCGCCACGCCGCGCCCCGCGATCGTCGCACCGAGCAGGGCCGGCGCGACGATCGGGGCGGGCTCGGCGAGCAGCGCGGCGATCCCCGGGGTCATCGCGAGAAGGGTGCGCCCTCGGCCAGGTCGCGGACGCGGCGGGTGACGGACGCGAGCTGCTCGGCGACCCGGTCGGGTGCGGTGCCGCCGACGCCGGAGCGCGATGCGACGCTGCCTTCGATGGTCAGGACGGAACGGACGTCGGGCGTGAGGTGCTCGGACACCGACCGGTACTCGTCGTCGGTCGGCTCGTCGAGCTCGATGCCGCGCTCCTCGCAGTACCGGACGAGCGCGCCGGAGACCTCGTGCGCATCCCGGAACGGGACGCCCTGACGGACCAGCCACTCGGCGACGTCCGTCGCGAGCGAGAAGCCCTGCGGCGCGAGCTCGGCCATCCGGTCGGTGTCGAAGGTCAGGGTCGCGATCATGCCGGTGAACGCGGGCAACAGGACCTCGAGCGTGGCGACGGAGTCGAAGACCGGCTCCTTGTCCTCCTGCAGGTCGCGGTTGTACGCCAGCGGCAGTCCCTTGAGGGTCGCGAGGAGCCCGGTCAGGTTGCCGATCAGGCGCCCCGACTTGCCCCGGGCGAGCTCGGCGATGTCCGGGTTCTTCTTCTGCGGCATGATGCTCGAGCCGGTCGAGAACGCGTCGTGGAGCCGGACGAAACCGAACTCCTTCGTGTTCCAGAGGATGACCTCTTCCGACAGGCGCGAGACGTCGATGCCGATCTGCGCGAGGACGAACGCGAACTCGGCGACGACGTCACGGGCTGCCGTGGCGTCGATCGAGTTGTCCGCCGGACGGTCGAAGCCGAGCTCCGCGGCGATCGCGGCGGGATCGAGGCCGAGGGAACTGCCCGCCAGCGCACCGGCACCGTACGGGCTGACGCTCGCGCGGCCGGCCCAGTCGCGGAGGCGCTCGAGGTCGCGGACGAGCGGCCAGGCGTGCGCGAGCAGGTGGTGGGCCAGGATCACCGGCTGTGCGTGCTGCAGGTGCGTGCGCCCCGGCATGATCGCGGCCGGGTGCTCGGTCGCCTGCTGGGTGATCGCGTCGACGAGGTCGATGACTAGTCGGCCGATGCGCCGCCCGTGGTCGAGCATGTGCATGCGGCCGAGGGTGGCGATCTGGTCGTTGCGGCTGCGGCCGGCACGGAGCTTGCCGCCGAGCTCGGGACCGAGGTCGGCGATGAGCAGGCGTTCGAGGGCGCCGTGGACGTCCTCGTCGGAGTCGTCGGGCTGCAGTGTGCCGTCGACGTGCGCCGCTTCGAGCCGGTCGAGGCCGGCGAGCATGCGTTCGAGCTCGTCGGCGGTCAGGTAGCCCGCGGTGTGCAGCGCTCGGGCGTGGGCACGGGACCCCGCGATGTCGTAGGGCGCGAGCTGCCAGTCGAAGTGCGTCGACTTCGAGAGCGCGGCGAGGGCCGCACTCGGGCCGTCGGCGAAGCGGCCGCCCCAGAGGGCACCGGTGTTGGTGGCGTCGGTCTTCTCGTCGGTCATGTCGTCCTGCGTCGTTTCGTCTGTGGTGCGGCTGTCGGTCAGTTCGCCGCGTCGCGGCGGGCGGAGATCTTGCTGGGCAGTGACCAGAGCTCGATGAACCCCCTGGACACGGACTGGTCGAACGCGTCGCCGGTGTCCGACGTCGCCAGGTCGAAGTCGTAGAGGCTCTGCTCCGACCGACGGCCCGTCACGGTGGCACGCCCGCCCTGCAGCCGCAACCGGACGTCGCCGGAGACGTGCTGCTGGGTGTGCTCGACGAAGGCGTCGAGGCTGCGCTTGAGTCCACCGAACCACAGGCCGTCGTAGACCAGGTCGGCCCACTCGGACTCGACGCCGCGTTTGAACCGGGCGACGTCGCGCTCGAGGGTGAGGCTCTCGAGCTCCTCGTGCGCGGCGATGAGCGCGATCGCGGCGGGCGCCTCGTAGACCTCGCGCGACTTGATGCCGACCACCCGGTCCTCGACGACGTCGATCCGCCCGACGCCGTGCTTGCCGGCGACCGCGTTGAGTTCCTGCACCATGCGCAGCACGCTGAACCGCTGCCCGTCGAGGGCGACCGGGACACCACGGTCGAAGGTGATCGTGACCTCGTCGGCCTGCTGCGGGAGCGCCGGGTCCTGCGTGGTCGCGTAGAGGTCGGCGGCGGGGGCGTTCCACGGGTCCTCGAGGAGCCCGGTCTCGACGGCTCGGCCCCACACGTTCTGGTCGACCGACCACGGCTCCCGCTCCGAGTGCTGGATCGGCAGCCGGTGCTCCTGGGCGTACGCGATGGCGCGGTCGCGGGTCAGGGCGAGGTCCCGCACCGGGGCGACGGTCCGCAGATCCGGTGCGATCGCCGCGACGGCTGACTCGAAGCGGACCTGGTCGTTGCCCTTGCCGGTGGAGCCGTGCGCGACGCTGTCGGCACCGAGTTGCTTCGCCGTCAGCGCGAGGTGCTTCGCGATGAGCGGGCGGCTCAGTGCCGAGACGAGCGGGTACCGCTTCTGGTAGAGCGCGTTGGCCCGAAGCGCCGGCACGATGTACTCGTCGGCGAACTCGTCCTTGGCGTCGACGACGAGTGACTCCACGGCGCCGCAGTCGAGCGCACGCTGCCGGACCGCCCCGAGGTCCTCGCCGCCCTGGCCGACGTCGACCACGAGTGCGACGACGTCCTTGCCGGTGGCGTCGCGCAGCCAGCCGATCCCGACGGAGGTGTCGAGACCGCCGGAGTACGCAAGGACGACGCGGTCAGCCACTGGTGATCGGTCCGTCGGCTAGTCGTTGGCGAGCAGCCAGGCCAACAGCGCCTTCTGGGCGTGCAGACGGTTCTCCGCCTCGTCCCAGATGATGCTGCGCGGGCCGTCGATGACGTCGGCGGTCACTTCGAACCCACGGTCGGCCGGCAGGCAGTGCATGAAGACGGCGTCGTCGGCGGCGTGCGCCATGAGCGCGTCGTCGACGCGGTACCCCGCGAAGGTGTCGAGACGCGACTGCTTCTCGAACTCCTTGCCCATCGACACCCAGGTGTCGGTGACGACCACGTCGGCACCCGCGACCGCGGCCACCGGGTCGGTCACCACGAGGACGGAGCCACCCGTCACGGCGGCGCGTTCCTCGGCGTCGGTGACGACCTGCGCCGACGGGGAGAACTCGGCGGGGGCGGCGACGCGGACGTGCATGCCCGCCGTCGCCCCGGCGAGCAGGTACGACTGCGCCATGTTGCTCGCGCCGTCGCCGATGAACGCCACGGTCTGCCCGGCGAGGGCGCCGCGGTGCTCACGGATGGTGAGCAGGTCGGCGAGGAGCTGGCAGGGGTGGAAGTCGTCGGACAGCGCGTTGACGACGGGGACCGTCGTGCCGGCGGCCATCTCCTCGAGCCCGGCCTGGCCGTAGGTGCGCCACACGATCGCCGACACCATGCGCTCGAGCACGCGGGCGGTGTCCGACGGGGTCTCCTTGCCGCCGAGCTGGCTGTTCGCCGTCGAGATGATCAGCGGGCTGCCGCCGAGGTCGGAGATGCCGACGTGGAAGGACACCCGGGTACGGGTCGACGACTTGTCGAAGATCACCGCGACGCTCTGCGGACCGGCCAGCGGCTTCTCCGCCCAGCGGTCGGCCTTCATGCGGTCGGCGATGTCGAGGATCGCGGACTGCTCGGCCTGGCTCAGGTCGTCGTCGCGGAGGAAGTGGCGGGTCATGCGGTGGGCTCCTGCGCTGCGGCGACGGCCGCGAGGCTCTGGGCGAGGATCGACAGGAACTCGTCGATATCGGCGTCGGACACGATGAGCGGCGGCGCGATGCGCAGGCTCGACTCGTTGGGGGCGTTGATGATGAGGCCACGCTCGAGGGCGGCTGCGTTGACGGCCGGACCGATCGGACCGGTCAGACCGACGCCGATGAGCAGGCCGGTGCCACGGACCTCTTCCACCAGCGGGGAGCCGATGGCGCTGATGCCGTCACGGATCCGCTCACCCTTGACCACTGCGCCGGCGACGAGGTCGGCGCGCTCGATCTCCTGGAGCACCGCGTTGGCGACGCGGGTGCCGAGCGGGTTGCCGCCGAAGGTCGAACCGTGCTGCCCGGCCGAGAACAGGTCGGAGGCCCAGCCGAACGTGACGAGGGCGCCGATGGGGAAGCCACCGGCGATGCCCTTGGCGACGGTGATGGCGTCCGGCGTCACACCGTGGCCCTGGAACGCGAACCAGTTGCCGGTCCGGCCGACACCCGTCTGGATCTCGTCGAGGATCAGCAGTGCGCCGTGCTCCGCGGTCAGTCGGCGTGCCGCCAGCAGGAAGCCCTCCGGCAGGTCGACCACGCCGGCCTCGCCCTTGATGGGTTCGAGGATCAGGGCGGCGACGGAGTCGTCGATCGACGCTTCGAGCGCCTCGATCGAGGTGTCGATGTGCTCGACACCCGGGATCATCGGCAGGAAGTCCTGCTGCAGCGCGGGCTTGCCGGTGAGCGCGAGCGCGCCCATCGTGCGGCCGTGGAAGCCCTGCTTGAGCGCGAGGATCCGGGTCTTGGTGCCGTCCGCACCCTTGTTGAGGCGGGCCAGCTTGAACGCGGCCTCGTTCGCCTCGGCGCCGGAGTTGCCGAAGTACACGCGGCCCGCGTCGCCCGCGCCGGTGATGCGCTTGAGGCGCTCGGCGAGTTCGAGCTGCGGCGGGGTGGCGAAGTAGTTCGACACGTGCACGAGCTTCGCGGCCTGGTCGGCGATCGCCTCCACCAGGGCGGGGTGCGCGTGGCCGAGCGAGTTCACCGCGATGCCGGCGAGGAAGTCGAGGTACTCGTTGCCCTCGACGTCCCAGACCCGGCAGCCCTGGCCGCGCTCGAGCATGATCTTCGGCGGGGTCAGGGATCGCATGAGCGACGCCCCGAACCGGTCGTTCCAGGTCTCGGTCTGCGTCTCGGTGCTCACTGCTGGTGTCCCTTCTCGTTCGTACCCGCCACGTGCTGGCCGGTACTGCTGTCGATCGACGGCGACGCCACGCGACGGCCGATCTCGGCGTGGGTCATCTGGTTCTCGGTTCGTCGGCTCGGATCCGGGATCACCTCGGTACCCGCACCCCGCAGGGTGAAGACCTCGAGCAGGATCGAGTGCGGGATCCGGCCGTCGATGATCGTCGCACCGCCGACCCCGCCGACCACGGCGTCGAGGCACGCGGTCATCTTGGGGATCATCCCCGACTCGAGGCTCGGCAGGAGCTCGCGGAGCTCGTCGACCGCGATGAGGTCGACGATCGAGTCACGGTCGGGCCAGTTGCGGTACAGGCCGGGGACGTCGGTGAGCATCATGAGCTTCGAGGCCCGGAGCGCGATCGCCAGGGCACCCGCCGCAGCGTCCGCGTTCACGTTGAGCGCCTGGTCGGGGTGTGCGTCGTCGATCGCGATGCTCGAGACGACCGGGATCCGGCCGGCCTCGATCGCGGCGAGCACACCGGACGGGTCGACGTGGGTGATGTCCCCGACATGGCCGAGGTCGTACTCCTGCCCGTCGACCACGACGCCCTTCTTCTCGCCGGTGAACAGCGATCCGCCGTCGCCGAACACGCCGACGGCCAGGCCCTCGCCGTGTTCGTTCATCAAGTCGACGATCTCGCGGTTGACCTCGCCGGCCAGGACGTCGCGGACGACCGTGATCGCCTCGGTCGTCGTGACGCGGTAGCCGCCGCGGAACTCGGACTCGATGCCCTGTTCCTTGAGGGCGGCGGAGATCTGCGGCCCCCCACCGTGCACGACGACCGGGTGCAGGCCGGCGTAGCGCAGGTAGACCATGTCCTCGGCGAAGGCGCGCTTCAGGTCCTCGTTCACCATGGCGTTGCCGCCGAACTTGACCACGACGACCTTGCCCGAGAAGCGCTTGAGCCATGGCAGCGACTCGATGAGCGTCGCCGCCTTGACCGCGGCGAACTCGTGTTCTTCTTCCTTCGTGAGGGGCGTGCCGGCCCCGTTCGTGTCGGCCGCCATCAGCTGGAGTACGCGCTGTTCTCGTGCACGTAGTCGTGCGTGAGGTCGTTGGTCAGGATCGTGGCCGAGTGCGTGCCGACACCGAGGTCGATGCGCACGTGGGTGTCACGCGGGGTCAGGTCGACGGAGTCGCTCGGCTCGTCGGGTGCGCCCGCGTGGCAGACCCGGACGCCGTTCATGCTGACGTCCACCGCGTACGGGTCGAACTCGGCGTCGGTGGTGCCGATCGCTGCGAGCACCCGGCCCCAGTTCGGGTCGTTGCCGAAGACCGCAGCCTTGAACAGGTTGTTCCGGGCGACGCTCCGACCGACGGTCACGGCGTCGTCCTCGGTCGCGGCGTGCACGACCTCGATCGCGATGTCGTGGCTCGCGCCCTCGGCGTCCTGCTGCAGCTGGCGGGCCAGGTCGGCACAGACCGCGGTCAGGGCCTCCTGGAAGTCACCGACCTCGGGCGTCACGCCGCTCGCACCCGACGACAGCAGGACGACGGTGTCGTTCGTCGACATGCAGCCGTCGGAGTCGACCCGGTCGAACGTGATGCGGGTGGCGGCGCGGAGCGCCTGGTCGAGCTGGTCCGGCGTCTGCACGGCGTCCGTCGTGATGACGACGAGCATCGTCGCGAGGCCCGGGGCGAGCATCCCCGCACCCTTGGCCATGCCGCCGACGGTCCAGCCGTCCTCGGTCACGACGGACTGCTTGGCCTTCGTGTCCGTCGTCATGATCGCGGTGGCCGCATCCGGACCGCCGTCGTCGCTGAGTGCAGCACTCGCCAGGTCGACGCCACGGAGCACGTTGTCGCGGAAGGTCTGGTCGCCCACACCGATGAGCCCGGTGGAGCAGACGACGACGTCGCCGGCCCCGATCCCGAGGGCGTCGCCCACGGCTTCGGCCGTCAGGTGCGTGGTCTGGAAGCCGAACGGGCCGGTGAAGCAGTTCGCGCCGCCGGAGTTCAGGACGACGGCACGCGCGACGCCGTCACCGACGACCTGGCGGGACCAGATGACGGGGTGCGCCTGGGCCCGGTTGCTGGTGAAGACGGCGGCCACGGCCGCGTCGGGGCCGTCGTTGACGACGAGGGCCACGTCCGGCTTGCCGCTCGTCTTGAGACCGGCGGTGACGCCGGCGGCGCGGAAGCCCGCTGCCGCGGTGACGCCCTGGAGGCCCGGCTCGGTCTGGGTGGTCGTGCCTGCGTCGGTCACGGTGCGACTCCGTCCACGCTGAGGCCCGTGGTCTCGGGGAGACCGAGGGCGATGTTCGCCGACTGGACGGCGGCGCCCGCCGTGCCCTTGGCGAGGTTGTCGAGCGCGGTCACCGCGACGACACGGCCGGCGGCCTCGTCGACGGCGATGCCGACGAGCGCGGTGTTCGCACCGATCGTGTCCGCGACCCGGGGGAACTCGCCCTCGGGCAGCAGGTGGACGAACGGCTCGTCGGCGTACGCCTGTTCCCAGGCGAGTCGGACGTCGCGTGCGCTGACGCCGGGCGAGAGCTTCGCGGTGGTGGTCGCGAGGATCCCCCGCGACATCGGGACCAGGACCGGCGTGAACGAGATCGTCACGTCGGAGGCCCCCGCGACCTGCAGGTTCTGCTGGATCTCGGGGACGTGCCGGTGCGAGCCGCCGACGGCGTACGCGCTGGCGGACCCCATGATCTCGGAGGCCAGGTAGGTGGTGCTGAGCTTCTTGCCGGCACCGCTCGGGCCGACGCTGAGCACCGCGACGAGGTCGTCGGACTCGACGAGACCTGCCTGGATGCCCGGCTGGATGCCGAGCGTCACCGCGGTGACGTTGCAGCCGGGCACCGCGATGCGCTTCGTGCCGACCAGGGCGGAACGCTGCTTGCCCTGCGAGGCGATGTCGTCGACCTCGCGCCATTCATCGGCCGAGCCCGGAGTGGGCGCCGCGAGCAGCAGCTCGGGCAGCCCGTAGGTCCACGCGCCGAAGTAGTCACCGCCGTAGAACCGCTCCCACGCCGCCGGGTCCGTCAGACGGTGGTCCGCGCCGCAGTCGATGACGAGCGTGTCGTCGCCGAGTTTCGCGGTGATCGCGCCCGACTGCCCGTGCGGCAGTGCCAGGAACACCACGTCGTGCCCGCGCAGCGTCTCGGCCGTCGTCTCCGCCAGGGTCAGGTGCGACAGTGAACGGAGGTGCGGCTGCGTCGCGATCAGGGGCTGTCCGGCGTTCGAGAACGCCGTCACCGTCCTGACCTCGAACTCGGGGTGGGCGGAGAGCACGCGCAGGAGCTCACCACCCGCGTAGCCGGAGGCTCCCGCCACGGCGACGGATACGGACATGGGATTCCACCTTTGGTCGGACTGGTCGTCGAGAGAGTCGGAGGCGGCGACCCCGGGCGGTGCTGATCCCGTGTGGGTCAGTCGCGCAGGGTCGCCCCGAATCGCTCGCCGGCACGTCGGACAGCGCCGTCACGGGCCTCGGTGGCCTCGGCAGCGGTCAGCGTGCGGTCCGTGGCACGGAAGCGCAGGGCGAACGTCAGGGACTTCTGTCCCTCGTCCACGCCGGAGCCCCGGTAGTCATCCACGAGCCGAGCATACTCCAACAGGTCTCCGGCGCCAGAGCGCACCGCACCCAGCACGTCACCGGCCGGCACGTCGGCGTCGACGACGAGCGAGAGGTCCTGCGTGGCTGCCGGGTAGGAGACGATCGGCGCGACCGCGACGAGTTCCGGGGCCGCGGCGACCAGTGCGTCGAGGCCGAGCTCGACGACCGCCACCACGCGGGGCAGGACGGCGGCCTCGGCCAGTTCGGGCAGGAGCTCTCCGGCGACGCCCACGACCGTGCCGTCGACGAGCAGCGACGCGGCGCGGCCCGGGTGCAGGGACGGGTGGGTCGCCTGCGCGACGGTGAGTTCGACACCGACGGCCCAGGCGACCTGGCGGGCCGCATCGATCGCGTCGGCGATGCCGAACGGTTCTGCCGTGGTGCCGGGCTGCTTGACGACCCGGTGGCCGGTGAGCAGTGCGGCGACGTGGAAGGGCTGGGCGGGCAGCGAGGCGTCCAGCGCCTCGAGCGTCGCACGGTCGGGCCGGGCGGCGCCCGCCGGGACCTCGTCGGTGCCGAGCGTCACGCCCGTCACCGGCAGGAACACCCGGGACGTCTCGTAGAGCGCGACGTCGACGAGCCCGCGCGACACGTTGCGGCGGGCGGCGTCGACCAGGGCCGGCACGCCGCTGCGGCGCAGGAGGTTCTGCTCGCTGTCCAGGGCGTTGGCGAGCACGACGCTCGGTCCGCCCTGCGGGTCGATCCCCGGGTAGGCGTCCTGCGTGGCCGCGGACACGAACGGCGCCGTGACGACCTCGGTCAGGCCCGCCGCGGCCAGCGCCGAGGCGACCCGACGACGAGCCTGCTGGTGCCGGGTCAGGCCCCGACCGGGAGGAGCGACCGGCAGCACGCTCGGGATCCGGTCGTAGCCGACGATGCGCGCGACCTCTTCGACGAGGGTGGTGTCGTCGGTCAGGTCGGGACGCCAGGTGGGCGGGGTGACCGTGAGCTGCTCACCGTCGGCCTCGACCGTGGCGCCGATCGCGCGGAGTGTGTCGATGACCTCGGCGTCGGTGTACTCGACGCCGACGAGCTCGGCCGGACGCGAGAGCCGCATCGTCACGGTCGCCCGCGGCTCGGTGTCGACGAGTGTCGACCCGAGGGCGTCAGCGGTGCCGCCGGCGAGCTCGACGAGGAGCTCGACGGCACGGTTCGCCGCGGCCTCGGCCACCTGCGGGTCGACACCACGCTCGAAGCGACGGGATGCCTCGCTGGGGAGCTTGTGGCGACGAGCGGTGCGGGCGATGGAGACCTGGTCGAACCCGGCGGCCTCGATCAGGACGTCGGTCGTGCTCGCCGAGATCTCGGTGCGGGCTCCGCCCATGACGCCGGCGAGGCCGACGGGACCGTGGTCGTCGGTGATGACGAGGTCTTCGGGGTCGAGCTTCCGGACGGTGCCGTCGAGGGTCTCGAGCGTCTCGCCAGCGGCCGCCCGGCGCACGCCGAGGCCGCCCGCGACGGTCTGCAGGTCGTAGCCGTGGAGCGGCTGGCCGAGCTCGAACATGACGTAGTTCGTGACGTCGACGGGCAGTGAGATGGAGCGCACCCCGGCTAGCGACAGACGCGACACCATCCAGGACGGTGTCTTCGCGGCCGGGTCGATCCCGCGCACGACACGCGTGACGAACGTCGATGCTCCGGCCCGACCCCGGATCGGGGCCTGGTCGTCGATCGCGATCCGGAAGCCCTCGGCCGTGCGCGGCGCGACGCGGTCGACGGGGTCGTGGAAGCTGGCTCCGGTGGCGTGCGCGTACTCACGGGCGACCCCGCGCATGCTGAGCACGTAGCCGCGGTCCGGCGTGACGTTGATCTCGACCGCGGCGTCGTCGAGGCCGAGGAGCGCGATGGCGTCGGCACCGACGGTGGGGTCCATGCCGAGGTCGGCGAAGCGCAGGATGCCGTCGTGCTCGTCGCCCAGCCCGAGCTCGCGGGCCGAGGCGATCATGCCGTCGGACACGTGCCCGTAGGTCTTGCGGGCTGCGATCGGGAACGGCCCGGGCAGGACTGCGCCGGGCAGCGTGACGACGACGAGGTCGCCGACGTCGAAGTTGTGCGCGCCGCAGACGATGCCGCGGGGCTCGGCTTCGCCGACGTCCACCTGGCACCAGTTGATGGTCTTGCCGTTCTTCTGCGGCTCGGGGACGCGCTCGAGGACCCGACCGACCACGATGGGTCCGGTCAGGTCGAAGGTGTGGACGTCCTCTTCCTCGAAGCCGACCGACACGAGCGCCGCGTGGACGTGCTCGAGGGTGACGTCCTCGGGGAGGTCGACGGACTCACCGAGCCAACGGAGTGGGACGCGCATCAGACCACCGTTCCGAACTGCTGCGAGAAGCGGATGTCGCCCTCGAGGAAGTCACGCATGTCGTTCAGGCCGTTGCGGAACTGCAGTGTCCGCTCGATGCCCATGCCGAACGCGAAGCCCTGGTACTCGTCCGGGTCGATGCCGGCGGCACGCAGGACGTTGGGGTTCACCATGCCGCAGCCACCCCACTCGACCCACCGCGCGCCACCCTTGGCGTTCGGCTGCCAGACGTCCATCTCGGCGCTGGGCTCGGTGAACGGGAAGTAGTTCGGGCGGAGCCGGATCTGCGCCTCGGCGCCGAACATCTGCCGGGCGAAGTGCTCGAGCGTGCCGCGCAGGTGCGCCATCGTCAGGCCCTTGTCGATCGCGATGCCCTCGACCTGGGTGAAGACCGGCAGGTGCGTGGCGTCGAGCTCGTCGGCACGGTAGACGCGACCCGGCGCGATGACGTACAGCGGGAGGTCACGCGACAGCAGCGACCGCACCTGCACCGGCGAGGTGTGGGTGCGCATGACCAGGTGCCGGTCGACGGGCTCGACGAAGATCGTGTCCGCCATGGCCCGGGCCGGGTGGTCCTGGTCGAAGTTCAGCGCGTCGAAGTTGAACCACTCGTGCTCGAGCTCGGGGCCTTCTGCCACTTCCCACCCCATGCCCACGAAGATGTCGGCGACGGCTTCGTTCAGCAGCGAGAGCGGGTGGCGGGAGCCGGTGGCGCGGTGGACCGGCAACGCGGTGACGTCGACGCGCTCGGCTTCGAGCCGGGCGCGCTCCTCGGCCACCGCGAGGACGGAGTCCTGCTCGGCGATCGCCGCGTTCACCCGCCCACGGGCCTGCCCGACGAGCTTGCCCGCCGCGGCCTTCTGCTCCGGCGGCACACTGCGCATCGATGCGTTCATCCGCGCCAACGGTGACTGCTCACCGGTGTGCTCGGCCCTGGCCTGCTTCAGTTCTGCGACCGTCGTCGTGGCACGGACGGCGGCGAGGGCCGCGTCCACCGCGTCGGCGACGGCCGATTCGCTGATCTCGAGAGGTTCTGACACGAGACCCAAGCCTACCGGCCGTCGGGATACCACCCACCTGCACCGAGCGGACGGTGGATGGCCGACGCCGACGACCGGCCTGGGGAGGGACGAGGGTCAGCTCCGGAGCGCGAAGGCCGACTCGTACAGGCACACCGACGCGGCTGTGGCGAGGTTCATCGACTCCGCCTGCCCGTAGATCGGCACCTTGACGGCCCGGTCGACGAGCGCCAGGTCGTCGGCGGTCAGTCCGCGGGCCTCGTTGCCGAAGACCCACGCGGTCGGTCCGTCGAGCATCCCCTCGGCTCGGACCACCGGCAGGTCGTCGCCGGAGACGTCCGCCGCGAGCACCGTGTAGCCCAGGGCCTTCGCCCGCTCGATCGTGTCCGCCAGGGTCACGCCGACGGACACCGGGACGTGGAACAGGGACCCGGTCGTCGACCGGACGACCTTCGGGTTGTACGGGTCGACCGAGCGTCCGGTCAGCACCACCGCGTCGGCGCCGGCCGCGTCGGCGGCCCGGATGATCGTGCCGGCGTTCCCCGGGTCCCGCACCTCTTCGAGGATGGCGACCAGTCCGGGCAACGCGGCCTGCTCGTCGGACGCATCTCGGGCCTCCCGGTCGGCGGCGGCCGCAGCGCGGTCCGGGAAGACGTCCTTCACCGACGTCGGGAACTGCTGGCACACCGCCACCACGCCCTGCGGGGTGACCGTGTCGGCCATCGCGTCGAGCACCTGCTCGGTCACGAACCAGGTGTCCACCGGCGCGTCGTCGAGCCCGTAGCGGGCAGCGGCGGTCGGGGTCACGTAGAGCTCGCGCAGGAGCTCCGGGGCGTACTCCAGCGCTTCGCGGACCGCTTGGGGCCCTTCCAGCAGGAACAGGCCGGTCTCGGCCCGGACGTCCTTCTTGGCCAGGGCCGCAACGGCCTTCACGCGTCCGGCACGGGGGTTCTCGAGGAGATCGCTCACGACCCAAGTCTAGGAACGACGAAACCCCCGCCGTGCGGCGGGGGTTTCGCGAGCAGAAGAACTGACTACGCAGCCTTCGGGGCCGAGGTGTCGGCCGGGAGGGCCTTCTTCGCGGTCTCGACGAGCGCGGTGAAGGTCTCGGGGTTGTTCACCGCGAGGTCGGCGAGGATGCGACGGTCGACCTCGACGCCGGCCAGGTTGAGACCCTGGATGAGGCGGTTGTAGGTCAGGCCGTTCGCACGGGACGCAGCGTTGATGCGCTGGATCCAGAGGCGACGGAACTCGCCCTTCTTCGCGTGACGGTCGCGGTACGCGTAGACGAGGGAGTGGGTGACCTGCTCCTTGGCCTTGCGGTACAGGCGCGAACGCTGGCCGCGGTAGCCCTCGGCGCGTTCGAGGATGACGCGGCGCTTCTTGGCGGCGTTGACCGCTCTCTTTACTCGTGCCATTGCACTATTCCTTTACGATCTGCGGGGCTCAGTGGCCGAGGAGCTTCTTGACGTTCTTCGCGTCACCCTTGGAGAGGACCTGGTCCTCGTTCAGGCGGGCCTTGCGCTTGGAGCTCTTGACCTCGAGGTTGTGACGCATACCGGCCTGCTGCTTCATGATCTTGCCGGTACCGGTGACCTTGAAGCGCTTCTTCGACCCGGAGTGGGTCTTCTGCTTGGGCATGGTGGTGCCTTTCCGTGGGATGGATGGGGGGCCGCGTCGTTGCGGGGTCGGTCCGGGGACCTATTCGGCCGCGGCGTCCGTGGATTCCGCGGCTGCCTCGGACGTGGAACCGGCCTCGGCCTCGTCCTTGCCCTTCGCGGCGTGCTCGGTGGCACGACGCTCGGCCTTCTGTGCAGCACGCTTGGCGTTCTGCTCGCCCTTGACGTCGGACTTGTTCTTGAGCGGGGCGATGATCATCGTCATGTTGCGGCCGTCCTGGGTCGGACGCGACTCGACGACACCGAACTCGGCGATCTCTTCCGCGAACTTCTGGAGGAGACGGACACCCTGCTCCGGACGCGACTGCTCGCGGCCACGGAAGAGGATCATCGCCTTCACCTTGTCGCCACCGAGGAGGAACCCCTCGGCACGCTTGCGCTTCGTCTCGTAGTCGTGCACGTCGATCTTCAGGCGGAAACGGACCTCTTTCAGGTCCGTGTTCACCTGGTTGCGACGAGCTTCCTTGGCCTTCTGAGCGGCCTCGTACTTGAACTTGCCGTAGTCCATGATCTTGGCCACGGGCGGCTTCGAGTTCGGCGCGACCTCGACCAGATCCAGTTCGGCTTCCTGCGCGAGACGCAGTGCCATGGCGATCGGGACAACGCCGACCTGCTCACCCTGCGGTCCGACGAGTCGGACTTCGGGAACGCGGATTCGGTCGTTGGTACGGGGATCGGTGATGCGGAGCTCCTTCAATCAGGTGGTGGCCGTCCGGGGCGTTTGCCCTGGACGACAGCACGAGAGAGGAGATCTGACGCACGGGATGTCAACCCGTTCGGCAGCCGCCCTGCATCGGATCCGTGGGATCCGACCGACGAGCACAACACGTGCACTCGCGGAGCGGTGGTGACCCGGTAGCCTGGTGGAACGCGGCCGCGGGTGGGAGAGACTCCTCTTTCGTGACACCGTCCGGGTGTTGTCGAGGAACTGACGGCACACGGACAGCATCTGCCGCGAGCAAGCCTAGCAGAGGAGCACCGTGAGCGACACCCCGATCGACGACACCGGCATCGACGCCGCCAGGGACATCGCGGAGGTGCCGGCGGTCGAACTCATCAACACCGTTGCGGTGCACCTGCTCAGTGCCGCGGCCGTGAAGGTCGGCCTGGCCGACGACCCGCAGGAACAGACCGACCTGGACGAGGCGCGGAAGCTCATCACCGCGCTGGCCGGCCTGGTCACCGCCGCCGCGACCGAGATCGGCGACCACCACGCCCGTCCGCTCCGCGACGGACTGCGGTCGCTGCAGCTCGCCTTCCGCGAGGCGTCGGCGATCCCGGACCCGATCGGTGCCGGACCGGGCGAGAAGTACACGGGTCCCGTCAACTAGACGACGTCACCCGGTGACGGACCGGAGGCCCGTGGCGGTGTCGCCACGGGCCTCCCGTCCGTCCGTGGGTCGCGCTCAGGACCCGCTGTCGCCGACCAGGCGCGCGACGGCCGCGAGCGGGATCCCGACCCAGTCGGGTCGGTTGCGTGTCTCGTAGACGACCTCGTAGACCGCCTTGTCGAGCTCGAAGGCGTCGAGCAGCGCGCTGTGGACGGCGAGGTCCGCGCCGGTCCCCTGCTGGTAGCCCTCGAGGAAGCGGGCTCGCGCCTCGGCTGCCCACGAGGCGGCGTCGACCGGTTCGGCATCGTGTGCCAGCGCGCCCGCCACGTAGTCGAAGGAGCGCAGCATGCCCGCGACGTCGCGCAGGGTGACGTCCGGCAGCGAGCGTTCGTCGAGGGGGCGGAGCGGCTCGCCCTCGAAGTCCAGGAACACCCACCCGCGGGGGTCCGGTGCCGACAGGACCTGTCCGAGGTGCAGGTCACCGTGGATGCGCTGCAGATCCGGCCACGTCGCGTCAGCGGCACGGGCGTAGACCGCGCGGATGGCGTCGATGTGGTCGGCGACGGCCGGGGCCTCGCGGGCGGCGGTGTCGAGTCGGGCGTGCATCGTCGCGACGGCGGCGTCCCGTCGGGGCGCGTCGGCCGGTTCCGTCGGCAGCGCTCCGGCGAGGGTGCGGTGCACGTCGGCGAGCGCGGTGCCGAGCTGCTCGGCGCGGTCACCGAACGGGGTGCCGGCCTGCGCCTCCTGCAGGGCGACGCGCCAGGCGTCGTCGAGCCCGGGCAGGAACTCCTGGGCGAAGGCGAGGTGCCCCGTCGCCGTGCCGTCCGGGCGTCCGACGTCGGGCCAGTCGGCGCGGAGGGCGCCGTAGACCCGCGGCACGCGCGTGCTGCCCGCCGCCGTGAGGGCGAGCTGCGTGGTCACGTCGGGGTTGTCGCCGTGGTGCAGCACGCGGAAGACCTTGATGATGACGCGGTCCCCGGACTCGGTGTCGCAGATGACCGACGTGTTGGACTGCTCACCCGTCAGGACGCGGGCGGCGGTGACCCGGCCGATCGGGCTGAGGCTGTCCGGTGCCCCGTCGATGCGTGCGGCGAGCGCCGAGACCCATGCGAGGTCGGTGGTGGCGTCGACGATCGCGCCGTCGGGGTTGCTGGTGATCGGTGACTGGTAGAGGACGGGGACCGCGGGGGCCTCGTCGAGCACCAGCCGGGTCCCGTCCTCAGTGGAGATCGTCCGGAGGCGTGGCACGGACCCCTTCGAGGCGTACCAGCGGCGGTCGGCGATCCAGGACTCGAGGTCGCGGTCGCTCGGCGTGCTGGTGGGGGCCGTGGTGTCGGGGGCGCTGGTGTCTGCGCGGGTGTCGGGGGCGCTGGGTGCTCCGTCGCTCATGCAGCGGAACCTACGCGCCGGGGCCTGGCGAGGTGCCGAGTCCCCCACAGGACACCCCGGCCAGGACTCCGTCCACAGAACCCCGTTGCCCCCGGTCTGACACGGGTGCGTCGGACGACACTTGCGGCATGCCCCGATCCGCTGCCGCTCCTGCCTCCGCCGCTGACGCTGCACCTGCGCTCCCCGACCCCCGCCGGACCTGGCGGATCCTCGACGACCGCAGGCTCCCCGCACTCGAGCCGTTCGCCGCCGACGTGCGCCGTCACGAAGCGGTGACGGTGCGCGAAACGGTGTGGGACTCCGACGACCGGGTGCTCGCCGCCGAGGGTGTCGTGCTCACACGCTCGCCGGACGGCGACTGGACGATCGACCGGGGCGGGCACGGGACCGGCCCGGAGCCGCTCGGGGGCGTGTCCGACGATCCCGCGCGAGACGCCGTCGAGGTGTTCCTGCGTGGTCGTCCCCTGCGGACGGTCCTGGTCCGTGACACCACCACGACGCTCGTGACCCTGCGCGGCGGGGACGGCCGGGTGCGGGCCGAGGTCGCCGACGTGCGCGTGGACGACGGCGACCCGGACACCACCGTGCTGCGGTCGTCGCGGTGGTGGGCCCTGACGGACGACGGACGCGACGGTGGCACGGCTCGAGCGGCCGAACGAGCGCTGCACGACGCGGCGACCGATCCCGTGGACGTCGCGTCGGTTCCGCTCCCCCGCGGCCCCGAGCCCGCTTCGGAGCACCGACGCGGCCGAGCGAAGCGCCCCCGGCCGGACACGGCCGCCGGGTTCGTCCTGCGAGTGCTCGATGCCCTGCGGCGTGACCTCGTCGCGGTGGATCCCCGGGTACGGGCCGACGAGCCCGAGGCCGTGCACGACCTGCGGAAGGTGCTGCGCCGCCTGCGGAGTGTGCTCGCGGCGTTCCGCGGCGCGCTCGACCGCCGGGCGACCGAGGAGCTCCGTGCCGCCCTGGCCCAGACCGGTCGGGTCGCCGGGACCGCTCGCGACGCCGAGGTGCTGCACGCCGGCCCGTCCCGGTCGGCGGCACGAGCCCCCGACGGGTACGTGGACGCCGAGACCCTGGAGCGCATCGGTTCGGCGACGGCGGAACGTCGCAGCGTCACCGCTGCTGAGCTCCGGCGAGCGCTGCGCTCCGACGCCTGGTTCCGGACGCTCGACGCCCTCGACGACCTGCTGCTGCGGGCACCGGCCGGCCCGCACGCGGACGACGACGCAGCCGCGTTCGTCACCAGGCGCATCCGGCACGAGCGGGCACGCGTCGGTCGGCTGCTGGGCGATCCCATCGACGACCTCGACACCCTGCACGAGGTCCGGAAGGCCGCGCGCCGGTTGCGCTACGCGCTGCAGGCGGCCGGGGACCTGCCCGACGTCGGCAAGCGTCGGCTCGGACGGCTGCGACGGGTGCAGGAGACCCTGGGCGAGACGCTCGACGCCGCGCACGCAGCCGATGCGTACCGAGGGCTGGCCGCTGTGGCAACGCAGCACGGCGAGGACACGTTCGGGTACGGCGTCCTGGTGACGACCGAGCTGGCGGCCAGCGCGCAGGGCCTGCACCGATCGCGGAAGCTGCTCGCCCGACTCTGACCGGTGCGAGAATCGGGCCGTGCCGCACTACTTCGAGGACCTCGCTGCCGGACAGACCTTCACCACACCGGGGCGCACCATCACCGAGGCGGACGTGGTGTCGTTCGCCTCGTGGACGAACGACAACAACCAGGTGCACACGGACGTCGAGTTCGCCGGGAAGACCCGGTACGGGCAGCGGATCGTGCACGGGCTGCTCGGCACCTCGCTGTGCCTCGGGCTCATCGCGCGCACGGGCGTGTTCGAGGGGTCCGCGGTGGCACTGCTCGGGATCGACCAGTGGCGCTTCGCCGAGCCCGTGTTCATCGGGGACACCGTGACCTGCACCGTCGAGGTCCTGGGCACCCGGCTGACGAGTTCGGGCACGACCGGGATCGTCGAGCGGGCGGTGGCGCTGCGGAACCAGCACGGCGTGGTCGTCCAGCAGGGACGGATGGACGTCATGGTGCTCACCCGCGACGCCGCGATCGACTGAGCGACCGCTCGACGAGAGCCCCGCCGAACCTGTTCCGCGCAATCCCGGCTCGCTCTTTACAACGATGTACCGACACGGGAGCATGGACGCATGAGCACGCTCGACGGCACCGTGGCCGCACCTGACTCCGCTTCCGCCCCCGGCCTCCCCCTCGCTTCGCGGCAGGACGGCACGTACCCCCGGCCGCAGATGCTCCGCACCGCGTGGGCCGATCTCGACGGCACGTGGTCGTTCCGGAACGACGGCGACGACCCCGCCTGGCACACGGGCTTCGCCGACGCACGGGACATCGTCGTCCCGTTCCCGCCCGAGTCCCCGGCCTCGGGCATCGACGAGCCCGGCTTCCACCCCGTGGTCTGGTACTCCCGTGCGATCACCCGCTCCGAGCTCGACGCCGCCGGGTTCGGCGACGGCGCCCCTCGACTCGTCCTGCACTTCGGCGCCGTCGACCACCGTGCCCGCGTCTGGATCGACGGGCAGTTCATCGGCGGACACGAGGGCGGCCACACCCCGTTCTCCTTCGACGTCACGGAAGCGCTGGCCGCCGACCCCGACGCCGTGCACACCCTGGTGGTCCGCGCCGAGGACGACCCGCACGACCTGACCCAGCCGCGCGGCAAGCAGGACTGGCACGAGGACCCGCACGCGATCTGGTACCGCCGGACCACCGGGATCTGGCAGACGGTCTGGCTCGAGGCCGTGCCGACCGCCTCGATCGCGTCCCTGCGCTGGACGAACGTCGACCACGCGACCATGCGCCTGACGGTCCGGCTCGACGGGCACCGCACCGGCGGGGAGCGCCTGCGCGTCGAGGCCCGCTGGGACGACCGCGACGAGCACCTCGCCACGATCGAGACCACCGTCGGCGAGACCGGCGACGAGTTCGACGTGGTCGTGCCGATCGCACGGCAGACGAACGGGCAGGCCGAGGACGAGCTGCACTGGACGCCGGACACGCCCCGGCTGATCGACGCCACGGTCACGCTGCTGCCGAGCGCCGGCAACGCCACGACAGCGAGCACGGGCGCGCTCGACGCCGTCGCCAGCTACTTCGGGATCCGGACGGTCGGGGTCGACGGCGGCGCGTTCCTGCTCAACGGCCGACGCCACGACGTCCGCAGCGTCCTGAACCAGGGCTACTGGCCCGAGTCGCACATCGCCGCCCCGTCCCGCCAGGCACTCCGCCGCGAGGTCGAACTCATCAAGGAGCTCGGCTTCAACGCGGCCCGCAACCACCAGAAGATCGAGGACCCGCGGTTCCTGTACTGGGCCGACCGACTCGGAGTCATGGTGTGGGGTGAGGCTCCCGGCGCCTACGCGTTCTCCCCCCGCGCCGTGCAGCGTCTGATGCGCGAGTGGATGGACGCCGTCGAGCGTGACGCCTCGCACCCGTCGATCGTCACGTGGGTGCCCGCCAACGAGAGCTGGGGCGTGCAGCACATCGCCACCGACCCGGCCCAGCAGGCCTACGCCCGGGCCCTCGCCGACGTCACGCGGGCGTTGGACCCGACGCGTCCGGTGATCTCGAACGACGGGTGGGAGCACACGAACTCCGACATCGTCACGATCCACGACTACGAGGGCGACGGCCCCCGGCTCGGGGCCACCTACGCGGACGAGACCGCACGGGCTCGACTCCTCGGTGGCATCGGTCCGGCGGATCGCCGCATCCTGGTCGGCGGCGCCGAGGACCTCGGCCAGCCGGTCATGCTCACCGAGTTCGGGGGCGTGAACTACCAGCCGGGCGTCCAGCGCGAGGACGGCTGGGGCTACACGTCGGCCAGCGACGGCGACGACTGGGTCGCCCGCATCACCGCGCTGTACGACGCGATCCGTGCGAGCTCGTTCCTCGCCGGGTCCTGCTACACGCAGCTCACCGACACCATGCAGGAGACCAACGGCCTGCTCAACGCCGACCGGTCGCCGAAGGTGCCGATCGAGCAGATCCGTCGCGCGGTCACGGGGCGCTAGCCGGGAGGCCCGCACTTCGTGAGCAGTAATGGTCGGGTCCGGCAGACGGACCCGACCATTACTGCTCACGATGCACACAGGTTGCCTCGCGGCGGACGCGGGACGGCCCGCGATGCGGGGCGCGGCCCGCGGTCTGGGAGGATCGGGCGGGTGACGAACGTGGCGGAAGCGAGCCGGGCCTCCAGGCGGGGGTTCCGCAGCCTGCTGACCGGACGGCGCAGCGCCTGGACCGCACCGCTGCTGATCTGGGCGGGCTCGCGGGTGGTCAGCACCGTGCTGCTGGCGACCGTGTACCTGCTGGCGAGCGCGAACGGCTGGCCGTTCGCCTCGTACCGGCAGGATCCCTCGTTCTTCACGTTCTCGGGCTCGTGGGACGCCTCGTTCTACCGGATCATCGCCGAGCACGGGTACCCGGCGACGCTGCCGACCGATGACTCCGGGCACGTCCTGCCGAACGCGTGGGCGTTCCTGCCGGTGTTCCCCGCGGTGGTGCGGGTCGTGATGACGCTGACCGGAGCGTCGTTCTGGGTCGCCGGGGTCGTGGTGGCGTCGATCGCCGGAGCGGGCGCCTGCGTGCTGCTGTACCGGCTGGTGCTCGCCGTCGGGTGCTCGCACCGGGCCCGCTGGGCGACCGCACTGTTCGCGTTCGCGCCGACGGGGTTCCTGCTGCAGGTCGCCTACGCGGAGAGCCTGCTGCTCGTGCTGCTGTTCGGCGCCCTGCTCGCCCTGGTCCGGCGACGGTACTGGCTGATCGCCCCGCTCGGTGTCGTGGCGGCGTTCACGAAGCCCGGGGTCCTCGCGCTGGCGCTGGCACTGGCCGTGCACCTGGTCCTGCGGTGGGCGGCCTGGCGCCGGCAGCAGGACGCGTTCCCGTGGCGCGACCGGATCGCGATCGTGGTGACCGGCATGGTCGTCGCGGCTGCGGGACTGGCGTGGCCCGTCATCGCGACGGCCGTGACCGGGCGACCGAACGCGTACCTGGACACCGAGCTGTCGTGGTGGGTGGGGTTCGTCGGTCGCCAGCACTTCGCGCCGCTGACGCCGTGGTTCACGATGGCGTCGACGTGGCTCGGGCCGCTCGGCATCGGACTCGTCGTGGTGGTGCTCGCCGGCGCGGTGTGGTTCTTCTCGCGCCGGAGCACCCGGGCTCTGGGCACCGACGTGCTCGCGTTCACGGCGTCCTACGGGCTGTACCTGGTGGCGGTGTTCCTGCCGCAACAGTCGTTGCCGCGGTTGCTCATGCCGATGGCGCCATTGCTCGGGTCGGACGTGTTCGTGGGGACGCGGCGGCGGGCGGTGACGTGGCTGGTCGTCGGGGTGTGCCTGCAGCCGGTCGCGATCGTGCTGCTCTGGTTCCTCGGGTACCCGTGAGCGGTGCTGGTCGTCGACTCTGCAAGACACCGGTGTTCGCCGGTTGAACACGCGCAGACCGCGGTGCGACGTGCGAACACCGGTGTCTTGCGGGCCTGGTGAGCGCTACGCGTCGAACGTGTGGAACCAGGCCGATCCGCCGGGGTGCTGCACCGTGATCATCTCGTCGAGGTCGCGGTAGGGGCCGTCCTGGTTGTGGCTCGCCGACTTGATGCGGATGGTGCCGTCGGGCTCGGTGAAGACCTCGGACACGATGGTGGTGTGGTCGGGTGAGCCGTTGGCGTTCCAGTCGAAGAACACGATGTCGCCGACCTTGACCTTGTCGCGCTCGTCCGAGGAACGCCGGGTGAGCCCGAACTCGCCCGCGTTGTCCGCGAGCCAGGGGTCCATCGTCGGGCAGTAGGTCCACGTCGCGCTGTGCTCGGCACCGGCGGCCCGGTTGTACCAGTCGGACCGCTGCTCCCACCCACGGGCGATGAGGGTCTGGCTGACGTAGTTCGCGCAGTCGCCACCGATGGGGTTCATCGTGCCGTACTCGGCGAGGTTGTAGTCCTTCCAGTACCGCATCGCGTAGGCGAGCTGCCGGTCGACGTCGGTCAGTGCGGCGTAGGCGAGGGTGGTCGAGGCGACCGCGCTGCCCGCAGCGGGCGTCACTGCGGCGGTCGGCGTCGGTGATGCGGTCGCGGTGTCCTGGGTGGCGCCGCTCTGCCCGTCGTTCGCGGCGCTGCCGTTGCCGTCGGAGGACTGGTTCGCCGACGGGGTCGGTTCGATCGCGGACGTGAAGAGTGCGACGTCGGCGTCGCCGGCCGTGTACATCGCCTGGTGCGGGGCCGTGAAGGTCACCTTCGACGCGGTGGCCTGCACGTCACGCGCCGCGACTCCGCCGACGGTGACGCCCTTGACGGCGGCGAGTCCGGTCCCCGCCACGGTGACCGTGACGCCACCGACGAGCGGGACCTGCGCCGGAGCGAGGGACTTCGCGACGGGCTTCGCGGTCGGTGCGGACGAGGCGTCCCCACCGGAGCTCCCGCGCCCGCCGCCCGAGCCCTTGCCCGAGTCGCCGCCCTCGTCGCTGCCGGAGGAGCACGCCGCGACGGCGAGCCCGATCCCGGCGACGCCGGCGAGGGACAGGAGTGCGCGGCGGTTCATCGAGGCAGTCATGACACGACCAGCGTAAGCGACACCTCCGTCGTTCCGACACGGCATGATCGTCTTCGGGGGCGAGCGTCCTCCGTGTCCCAGCGGACCCGTTCGGAAGGAACACACACATGCCCGAGAGCCACGACTTCTTCGTCGCGACCGACCCCGAGACCGCCCGTGCACAGGTGCGCGAGGCCCTGTCCCGCGAGGGCTACACCGTCGACGACGCCGAGCAGGGTGCACTCCGTGCGACCCGCGGCAGCCTCGGCCTGACGCTGCTCATCGGTGGCATGGCGAACGACCGCACGTTCCACACCCGCCTGGACGTGCAGATCATGATCGCCCCGGACGGCCGCACCGTCGCCCGGCTGTTGCGTGGCTCGGGCAAGTCCGCGATCAAGGGCGGAGCGCTCGGCATCTCGCGCGGCAACCGGGCCTTCGAGCAGGCCGCGAACGCGATCCACACCACCTTCGCGCAGTCCGGCGTGCTGACGGAGAGCATCGCGGGCTGACGCCCGACGAACAGCCCGACCACGGCAGAACGGCCCGGAACCTGTGGGTTCCGGGCCGTTCGTGTTGCTACCTGGTGGAGCTAAGGGGATTCGAACCCCTGACCTTCTCATTGCGAACGAGACGCGCTACCAACTGCGCCATAGCCCCAAGTGCTCGATCACATTAGCACCCTCGGTCGGCCCAGCCGAAATCGCCGGTGGCCCGTCGGGCGTGCCGCGGGTCAGACCGCGCGGCGCCGCCGCATGATCGCGTCGAGGTCGGCCTGCTGGTAGGCGTCGTCGTCGAGGACCCCCATTCCGGCCCACTTGCTCGGCGGACCGGCCGGAGCGGCGGGTTCGTCGGCAGCAGCAGCGGAGGCAGCGGCAGCAGGAGCAGCGGGCGCCCGCAGCCCGAGCCGCTCGGCCAGACGCCCCTGGTCGTGCGCGGACAGCGATGCCGCAGCTTCCTCGAGCTCGGGTCGCATCCGCGAGACCCGCGCCAGCGAAGGGTCGGACTCCCCCGCGCGGATCGCCGCCGCTTCGGCCTCGGCTTCCGCCTTGGCCGCGGCGACGCGCTCCTTCAACCGCGCGGCGAGTTCCGCCGACGACTCGGGCGATGCAGCCGGTGCGCTCGGGCGCTCCACGTAGAGGGGCTTGGGCACGTGGTTCGGGGTCCACGAGCGGTCCGCAGCGGGTGCAGCGGGCTGCTCGGTCGACAGGGGCGGGGCCGGGTCGGTCCAGGCGGTGGCCGGCCGGGAGGCGCGGGTCGCGCCCGTCTCGCCGGCCGCGAGACGCTGCTTCCGCGCCGTCGCCACCTGGTGCAGCTGGGCCAGGACCGCTGCGGACCCACCGGCGGCGACGAGGCCTGCGACACCGACGAGCCAGAGCGACGGTGCCGCGACGAACACCACGAGGGCCACGACGATGCCGAGCGTGCCGAACAGGGTCGCCCCGAGCCGGGAACGGCGCATGCGCATCGCGGTCAGGGCCGGAACGGCGGACGCCCGCTCCAGCACCGGGGCCTGCTCGGCCAGGCGGCGGGTGATCTCACGCTGCCGCGCCGCTTCGTGGGCTCGGACGATGGCGGTGCGCTTGGCCTCTTCGGACCGGGCGACGCGCTGCGCCTGGGCGAGGGACTTCGCGTTCATCTCGATGCGGACCTCGTCCGGCAGCTCGGCGGTCTGCGCGAGGATCCGGAGGGTCTGCTGCAGCCGGATGGCGTTCCGCTCGGTGGCCAGGTACTGGCGGCGGGCGGCCCACGACGGCATCAGGTAGACGAGCCAGAGGACGGCCGCGACGAGCAGGACGATGCCGCCACCCCACGAGCCGATTCCTGCCATGCGAACACGGTAGGGGCGGCGGTTCCCGCGCCGCGTCATTGCCGGACGCGTGTTGCGCGTGTCGGGGGCGAATCTGCGGGGGCGAGCCGCGCCTCCAGGCCCGTGACAGGCGGCCCGTCAGATGCGGGGCGTCGTGTCCAGCGGCATGGCGGCCTCGTCGCGTGCTGCGAGCGGCACGGTCCCCACACCGGGAGGCACCTGCCCCTGGACCCAGCGCTCGAGAACGCCGCCGCGGACCTCCTCCGCCACCAGCGCGAAGCAGAAGTGGTCGCGCCAGTCCCCGTTGATGTGGATGTAGCGGCGACGGAGTCCCTCGTACCGGAAGCCGAGCTTCTCCACGACGCGCAGGCTCGGGGCGTTCTCCGGCCGGATGCAGATCTCGATCCGGTGCACGCCGAGCGACCGGAAGCAGTGGTCGACGGCGAGGGCGACCGAGATCGGCGTCACGTTGTGGCCGGCGGCGTCCTCGACGACCCAGTAGCCGATGGAGGCACTCGCGAGCGAGCCGTAGGAGATGCCGGAGACGTTGAGCTGACCGACGAAGCGGCCGTCGAGCTCCATCGCGAACGGGAGTCCGAGTCCCGCGCGGGCGTTGGCCTGGAGCGCACGGATGCTGCCGCGGACGTCGGTGGAGACGTGTCCGGAGGGGTTCGTGGCCTCCCAGGTGCGGAGCCACGAGCGGTTCGTCGCGAGTGCCGCGTCGAGGTCGCGGGTGTCGCGGAGCCGGAGGGGCCGGATGGTGACCCGCCCGTGGGACAGGGTCGGGATCGTCGTCATCGCTGGGTTCCTCCGGGGTCCCGCCGCTGTGCGGGACGGGGTGTCCCGCCCGGATCCGTCATCTGACGGACCCGGGCGGGATGGCCGACTATTCGCCCGCGTTGAACTCCTTCAGCCACGACTTGAGGTCGGGGCCGAGGTCATCGCGGTCCGAGGCGAGCTGCACGATCGCCTTGATGTAGTCGAGTTTGTCACCGGTGTCGTACCGGCGTCCACGGAACACGACGCCGTACACGCCGCCGGTCCACTCTTCGGCGCTCGCCATCTTCATGAGCGCGTCGGTCAGCTGGATCTCGCCGCCCTTGCCCGGCTCCTGCTTCTCGAGGACGTCGAAGACCTCGGGACGGATGACGTAGCGGCCGATGATGGCCAGGTTCGAGGGCGCCTCGCCCTGCGGGGGCTTCTCGACGAGCCCGGTGATCTTCACCACGTCGTCGGTGTCGGTCGGCTCGACCGTGGCGATGCCGTACAGGTGGGTCTGCGACTCGGGGACCTCGAGCAGGGCCACGATGGTGGCGTTCTTCTCGCCCTGGACCTCGATCATGCGCTGGAGCAGCGGGTCACGGGCGTCGATGATGTCGTCACCGAGGAGCACGGCGAACGGCTCGCGGCCGACGTGCATCTTCGCGCGGAGCACCGCGTGGCCGAGGCCGAGCGGGTCGCCCTGCCGCACGTAGTGCATGTCGGCGAGGTCCGTCGACTGGTTCACCTTCTGCAGCTTCTCGTGGTCACCCTTCTTGCGGAGGGTCTCCTCGAGCTCCGACACGTGGTCGAAGTGGTTCTCGAGCGCGTTCTTGTTGCGCCCGGTGATCATCAGCACGTCGGTCAGCCCGGCACCGACAGCCTCTTCCACCACGTACTGGATGGCCGGCTTGTCGACGACGGGGAGCATCTCCTTCGGCATCGCCTTGGTCGCGGGGAGGAAGCGGGTACCCAGCCCTGCGGCCGGGATCACCGCCTTCGAAATCTGGAAGCCCATGGTCAGACCGTATCCGATCCCCCTTTCGAGGGCATGTCGTCGCTCCGGGGGACACGGGACCCCGCGGGTTCCCGGCGGGAAGCCGCAACCGTGCCCCCTCGGTAGACTCCTGCCCATGATCGCCGATCTCGGGAACGAGAAGCGCGCCCTGCGAGCCGAACTCCGGCAGCGGCGGCGCACCCGGACCACGACCGAACGCGACGCGGACACCCAGACCCTGACCGCGACCCTGCAGCGCTTCGTCGAGGAACGCCAGGTGACGTCCCTCGCCCTGTACCTGTCCGCACCGGACGAGCCGAACGTCCGCCCGTTCCTGAACTGGGCGTTCGGGCAGGGCATCCGCGTGCTGCTGCCGGTCACCCGCGAGGACGGGCTGCTCGACTGGGCCGTCGGCGATGGCGAGAGCGAGACCGAGAGCCTGCTCGGCCTGCCCGAGGTGGTCGGCGAGGTCCTGTCCCCGCTCGCGATCAACGACGTCGACGCGATCCTCGCCCCGGCGGCGGCGGTCGGGCACGA
This sequence comes from Curtobacterium sp. MCLR17_039, assembly GCF_003234745.1. Taxonomy (NCBI): domain Bacteria; kingdom Bacillati; phylum Actinomycetota; class Actinomycetes; order Micrococcales; family Microbacteriaceae; genus Curtobacterium; species Curtobacterium sp. MCLR17_039. The sequence continues at coordinate 47,562 of NZ_QKTF01000018.1, read as the reverse complement.
CGGCGTCCGCATGGGCTGGGGCCGCGGCTACTACGACAAGACCCTCGGGTCCATGGCGAACCGCCCGCCCGTCTATGCTGTGATCTTCGACGCGGAGTACCTCGACGAGGTCCCGCGCGAACCCCACGACGAACCCGTTGACGGCATCATCACGCCGTCGCGCATCATCACGTTCCGGAGCTGACGTGCCCACCTACTCGTACCGTTGCACCGAGTGCGACAACGCGTTCGACATCAAGCAGTCCTTCTCCGACGCCACCCTGACGGAGTGCCCGGTCTGCGGCGGCGTCCTGCGGAAGGTGTTCTCCCCCGTCGGCGTGACCTTCAACGGTGGCGGTTTCTACCGCACCGACTCGCGTCCGGCCCCGAAGTCCGAGGGCTCGTCGAGCACTCCCGCGAAGTCCGAGCCGAAGAAGTCCGAGCCGGCGAAGAAGACCGAGTCGAAGCCCAGCGGCTCGAAGCCCGCCGCGTCCTGACGCGGCCTGCGCTCTCCGGATAGGTTGGGGCGCGTCGCCACCCGGCGGCCGTCCTCGACCCGGAAGGAGACCCTCGTATGAAGGGCTTCAAGGAGTTCCTGCTCCGCGGCAACGTCATCGACCTGGCCGTCGCAGTCGTCATCGGTGCGGCGTTCACCGCGATCGTCAGCACGATCGTCAGCGCCCTGATCAACCCGCTCATCGGTGCGGTGTTCAACGCCTCGAGCCTCGACAAGGCGCTGGTCGTGGCGATCCCCACGTTCTCCGGCGGTGACGCACAACTGAAGTTCGGCGCGATCATCGGCGCCGTCCTGAACTTCGTCATCGTCGCCGCGGTCGTGTACTTCGCGCTCGTCGTGCCGGTCAACCACCTGAAGAAGGCGGCGTTCGAGCGCGTCAAGAACGACGAGGAGCAGACCCCGCAGGACGTGCCCCCGACCGACGTCGAGGTGCTGCTCGAGATCCGCGACCTGCTCCGCCCGCAGACCGGCGGTGCCACGAGCGCGGGCGCGCACATCGCCCCGTCGAACGCTCCCGAGGGGCCCGGCATCGGCGGCTCGACGAAGCTCTAGCGCCGGCGCCGTTGCAAGACACCGGTGTTCGCGCGCTGCACACCCGCAAACCGCGGTGCGCAGCGCGAACACCGGTGTTTTGCGGAGAGGGCGGCCGCGTCAGGCGGCGGGGACCGCGCGGCGCTTCGCGAACATCGCGACGGCGTACTGGGCGCCGGCGAGCACGTGGCCCGCGGTGCCGAGGTACACGAACACCAGGGCCACGACCCGGACCCACGGTGCGTTCTCGTCGACGGTGTGCACCGCGGAGAACAGCAGCACCGGCAGCCCGACGAACAGCAGGGCCGAGCGGATCTTGCCCGTCCACGTGACGTCGAGGTCCGGGTTGCCGTGGAACAGCACGCTCGACAGGACGACGAGCACCAGGTCGACGAGCACCACGACCGCCACCACCCACCAGGGCAGCAGGCCGACGAGCACCAGGGACAGCACGATCGCGATGATGGCCAGTCGGTCGGCGACGGGGTCGATCGCCTTGCCGAGCTTGGATCCCTGGTCGAACTTGCGGGCGATGAAGCCGTCCGCCCAGTCGCTCACGCCGATCACGACGAGGGCGACGAGCGCCCACCCCGGGTGTCCGGCGACGACGAGGCCGATGAACACCGGGATCAGCACGAGGCGGAACAGCGTGATCAGGTTCGGCCAGGTCTGCCAGTCGGGGCGCTGTCGCGCGGTGTCAGTCATCACGGGCCAGGCTACCGGTTACCAGTGCGGGGGGACGTCGCGTCGGAGCTGGTCGTCGTTCTCACCGTCGCGGTGCCGCGCCGGTTCCGGCGGCGGCGCGGGGTCGTAGCCCGCCACCGGCTGGGTGGTGACGCGTCTGCGGCGCCGCGCCGGGCCTCCCGGCTGGTCCGCCGTCTCGCGTCCGGACGACGCTGCCGTGCCGGGAGGCGCGGCTGACGACGCGTCGTCGGCCCGCGTCCACGTGCCCACCAGCTGGTCCGTCTCCGGCGTCACCGGACCGGCGGGCCGCGAGGCCCGGCGGCTCATCGGCGGGCGGGGATCGGCGGGATCGAGATCTCCTGCGTGGCGCCGCGGTCGACCCCGAGCACGGCGGCGACGGTGTCGGCGACGCGGTCCGGGTCGGAGAACAGCTGGAACGCGTGCACGCGCACGTAGTGCCAGCCGAGTCGGCGCAGCACCTCGGGACGCAGGCGCAGGGACTCGCGCAGCGATCCCTTGACCAGCGACGCGTCGGTCTCGATCGTGACGCACACCCCGCCGTGCGCGGCGACGAGACCGAGCTTGCCACGGTGTCCGAGCGCCACCGGGATGCCGCGCATCTCGAGGCGCCGGGCCAGGTCGACGAGCAGCGGGTCGGAGTCGTCCGGCACGTACTCGGCGGTGGTCCGGGCACGCACCTCGGCCAGGATCTCGGCGAGGGCGACGGTGCCGTGGCCCATGCGCTCGGCCTCGATGTCCGACGGCTGGAAGCAGGTGACGATGACCATCGAGCGACGCGCGCGGGTCATGGCGACCGCCAGCAGCCGCTCGCCGCCGGGCTTGCCGAGCGGACCGAAGTCACGCAGCACGCGGCCGTGCGGGGTGCGGCCGTAGCCGATGGAGAACACGACGCGGTCGCGGCTCTGCGCCACCGACTGCTCGAGCGTCGCCACGATGAACGGCTCGGCACGATCGCCGATGACGAACTCGGTCAGGTCCTTGTGGCCCTGGGCGGCGGTCAGCACGGCCTGCTCGACGCGCACGGCGTGCTTCGCCGATGCGGTGATGACCATGAGCGACTCGGTCGGACGGGTGCGGGCGTGGTCGATGACGAGCCGGACCACGCGGTCCACCTCGGCGTCGACGCTCTCGACGGCACCGGACTCGGGGTCGGGCACGGCCTTGCCGTCACTGACGTAGTCGAGCGCGATCGACCCGTGGCCGAGGAACGAGCCGGCCCACGGCAGGGACTCGATCTTGCCGCCGTAGAACCGACGGTTCACGAGCTCGGCCAGGTCCTCGCCGCCGGCGCGGTACGACCGCGACAGCGACAGGGTCGGCAGCAGTGTGGACAGCTTCGCCAGGGCGGAGTCCGCGTGGAACGCGTCGAGCGTGCCCTCGTCGACCTGCAGCGCCCGGTGCTCGGGGTCCACGGCGATGCGGAACGGCGACGGCGTCTGGGTGACCGGGTCGCCGAACACGACGGTCTGGCGGGCACGACGGACGGCACCGACGGTCTCGGCGATCGTCACGGCGCCGGCGTCGACCAGGATCACGGTGTCGAAGGGCATCGTGTCGGCGATCTGCGGCACCTCGTACGGGCTGGCGAGCCAGACGGGCGCGATCGACCGGGACAGGTGCGGTGCGGAGTCCTGCAGCAGGCGCGAGGTGATCGCGCCGTCGCGGAGCTGGGTCTTGAGCGCCGTCGCTTCCTCGGGCCAGTCGACGAGACCGACCTTCCAGTTCTCGGCGAGCTGCCACGCGAGGCCCTGCGATACCCCGGCCGCGTGGGCGTCGTCCACCAGGCGGAAGTCGGCCTCGACCCGGTCGAGCATGTCGGTGTTCGCGCCGAGCAGGGCCCGGTCGGACTCGAGCATGGTCTCGAGGGCGGACTGCCACCAGGCGAGCTCGAGCTCGGCCGGCACCTGCACGTCCGGCACGTGCCGGTTCGCCAGGTCGGTGATGAGCGGCTCGAGCTGCAGGTCGCGCAGGGTCTGCATGAGCTCGGTGCGCTCCTGCAGGTTGTGCAGGACGTCGGACTCGGCGGCGAGCTCGGCGATGGTGGGGACGAGCTGGTCGACCGGGGTGTTCGCGAGCTGGCGATCGCGCTCGGTGCGGCCCAGCGGCTCGTCGAGGCGCGCGAGGTCCTCGGCGACGTTCGAGAACAGCACCTGGACGTCGGCGATGCCCGTGGGCACCTCGGGGTTCACCCCGGCGGCGACGTAGCGCTGCCAGAGCACCCGCTGCTGCTGGACGCGGGTCAGGGCCTCGTGCAGGTCGGACACGTGCACGCCCGGGCGGACGTACTCGCGGGCGAGCTTCTTGAGCCGGCGACGGTTCGTCGACGACATCGGGGCGCCCTCGCCGCGGGGGGCGGTGGCGGCCACGAGCTCGGACACCGAGCGGTCGAAGACCACCGGCAGGAAGCGGTCGAGCGTGTCACGGATCTCGGTGAGCAGGCGCAGGTAGATGCCGAGCTCGTTGATCGTCGTGAACTGGCGCATGTGCGTCGAGCTCACCAGGTCGTGCGCGCGGCGGAGCAGGGTCGGCAGGCCGTCGGCGTCGAGGTCCTTCGCGATGCGGTGCGCACGCTGGGCACCGTCGCTCGAACCGAACTTCGCGCCGTACCAGGGCGAGTCGTCGGGGCCGTAGCGGAACTCACCGAGGTTCGCGGCGCTGACCATCGTCTCGGCGACGCGCGAACGGCCGTCGACCATCGATGCGACGGACTGCTTCGACAGGCGCGCGGTGGTCGACGGGGCGACGGGCAGCAGCGACAGGCGCGACAGCTCCACCAGGCAGTCGAGCACCGAGACACCGAAGTCGGGGTCCTTGCGGGTGAGCGACCCGCGGTAGTCCTTCAGCACCTTGCGCAGGCGGACCAGTGCGTCGTCGACCTCGCGGAGGTTCGGACGCGCGGCCTTCTCGTTCCGGGCGATGGCACGGACGACGTCGCGGCGCAGGGTCGACGGCGTGACCGCGACCCCGGGCAGCTGGACCTCACCGAAGCGGGCGGCGATGCCCCGCAGGGTCGCGCGGCGCGGGCTCACGACGAGCACGCGCTTGTTCGCGGCGACCAGGCCGCCCAGGGCGTTCACGATGGTCTGGGTGCCACCGGTGCCCGGAAGGGTCTTCACGACGATGGAGTTGCCGGCCGTGATCTGCGCGATCACGTTCTCCTGCTCGTCGTCGGCGTCGAGCAGGAGCGTGTCGGTCTCCGGGCTGCGCTCGTCCGACGGGGTCTGCTCGACCGGGTGGTAGGACTGCTCGACCTGCCACTTCGCGCTCGGGTTGCCGGCGAGGGCGTCGAGCACGGGGTGCGACAGGTCGCCGGTGTCCTCGACCATCCCGGTCGCGACCTCGGCGAAGGTGGACACCACGAGTCGGGCGTGCACCGAGAAGCCGGGGATGTGCGCGGTCAGGCCACGCAGGCGGTCGATGACGGGGTTCGGCGTGAAGGAGCCGTCCTGCTGCGCGAGGGCCACGAAGGACTGCGCGTCGAGGATGACCCCGAACTGCTCGTGCAGCGCGTCGGCGAGGCCCGGGTTGAGCACCGGTTCGCCGAGCAGGCGCACCTCGAAGTCGCGTCCGTGCCGGCGGATCGCCAGGGGGCGCAGGAGCACCGGGCCGCGGAACTGCTCGTCGCCGTGCTTCCAGTCGGCCATGCCGATGCCGAGCTTCACGGCGTCGATGCCGCGCACGGTGGCCAGCTCGGTGCCCTTCGCCTCGACGTGTCCGGCGGCCACGCGGGCGGCACGGAGCGCCACCTCGTCGCGGATCAGGCTGGACAGCAGGGTCGTCTTGCCGGTGATGAACTGCGCGAGACCGCCCGGGTGGGTGGTCGAGAGCTCGATGCGGGCGCGCGGGTGGTCGCTGAAGTGCGTGAGCGGGCTCGTGCCGCCGACACCGGTCAGCTGGGTGCGCCAGCCGTCCCACGTCGGTTCGGCCGCGTTGCCGGCCTGCAACCGCGGGTCGCCGAGGCTGATCGCCTGCGGGCTCGTCATCTGCAGCTCCGGGCGGAGCGTGCGGTCCGGCTCGTCGTCGGTCCGTTCCTGGTCCACGTCCTGCTGCTCGTCTCGATCGTCGTCGGGGCGCGCGCGGGCACCCTCGACGGGGACGTCGTCGTTCACGTCGTCCTCACCGTCGGTCACCCTGTCCGCTCGCCACACATCCGACACTGTAGGCGGAACCGGACGGCCTCTCTGGCAATGAACCGAGGTTTCGGGGTTTCCGCACGGACCTGACCGGCGTCAGACCTGACGTGCGGCGCGTCAGACCCGACGTGCGGCGCGTCCGATCCGACGGCGGCCCCGTCCGGTGTGGTACCAACGGGGCATGGCCATCGACGACCGCACCACTCCGTCCGCCCCCACGCCGAACCGGCGTCGATCGGTCCCCGCCGAGATCTCACGGTCGTGGCTGTTGGTCTCCGGCACCGCCACCGACCGGTTCGACAAGTCCCAGCGCTCCCGCGCCGACCAGATCATCCTGGACATCGAGGACGCCGTCGACCCCGCCGCGAAGCCCTCGGCCCGGCAGGGCGTCGCCGCCTGGCTCGCCGGCGGCGGCGAGGCCTGGGTGCGCATCAACGACGTCACCACGGACTTCTGGGCGGACGACGTCGAGGAGCTCCGCGGCCTGCCCGGGCTGCAGGGCGTCATGCTCGCCAAGACCGAGTCCCCCGCGCAGGTCACCGACACCTGGCACCGGCTCGGCGGCCAGACGCCGGTGATCGCCCTGGTCGAGTCGGCCCTGGGCATCGAGGAGTCCGTGTCGATCGCCAAGGCGCAGGGCGCGTTCCGCCTGGCCTTCGGTTCCGGCGACTACCGCCGTGACACCGGGACCAGCGCCGACACGCTCGCGATGGCGTACCCGCGGTCGAAGCTGGTCGTCGCCTCGCGCGTCGGCGACCTGCCGGGTCCGATCGACGGCCCCACGGTCGGGTCGTCGCACCCGATCCTCCGCGAGCAGTCGCAGGTGGCCGTGTCGCTCGGCCTCACCGGCAAGCTGTGCCTGGACACCGAGCAGCTCCCCGTCATCAACGAGGTCATCTCCCCCACGCCGACGGACGTCGCCTGGGCGCAGGACTTCCTCGACGACTTCGAGGCCCGCGGGCGGGTCATCCGCGACGGTTCCGACCTGCCGCGGCTCGGTCGGGCGCAGAAGATCCAGCGGCTCGCACAGGCGTTCGGGGTCGAGGCGCGGTAGGACTGCACGCATGACCTGGTCCAACGTCCCCGGCCCTCCGCCGCAGTCCTCCTCCGGCCCCACGGACGCGCAGCGCGCGGCGTGGGAGCGCGGTGGCACCACGCTGTTCCCGCCGGCGAAGCTCGCCGACCGGATCTCGACGGTGCTGCTCCTGGTGTTCGGTGCCGTCATGACCGCGATCACGGCGGTCGTCGGCATCGTCGCGATCGCCTCGGCCACGGCAGAGTGCGACGCCTCGGCCGGGTGCACACCCGGTGGGTACTTCGGTGGCGCGGCCATCGCGGTCGGTGGCGCCTTCGTCATCGGGGTCGCCACGATCGTGCTGTCGATCGGCGCGTGGATCCGACGGAAGCCGTCGTGGTGGATCGCGGCGATCGGCTTCGTGCTCGCGATCGTCGTCATCGCCTGGGGCGGGGTCGTCTTCGTGAACGCCGTCGACAGCGGGTCCGGATCGTCGTCGGTGTCCGCCAGCGCCTGACCGACGCCCACCGACACCACCCTTCCGACCGGACACCGGTCGTCCGACGCATGTCGGGTCGGAGAACGCGTGTGCGTTCCGGCCTGGAGGCGCGGGTCGGGGCCGCCACGCGCCTCCGGTCCGGACCGGGGTAGCGTCCCGGGCATGGTGACGGTGTCGCGGACGACGGTCGCGGTGGTCGGTGGCGGCCCCGCAGGGGTCGTCCTCGGGCTGCTGCTCGCCCGCGCCGGCGTCGACGTGCGCGTGCTCGAGCGGCACGACGACTTCAACCGGGACTTCCGGGGCGACACGGTGCACGCCTCGACCATCCGGCTGCTCGACGAACTCGGACTCGGTGCAGCGTTCCGGGCGTTGCCGCAGTCACGCCTCGACGACTTCTCGCTGCCGATGCCGGACGGCTCGCGGCTGCTGCTCGGTGACTTCTCGCGTCTCGCGCCCCCGTACGACCACGTGGCGATGGTGCCGCAGTGGGACCTGCTCGACCTGCTCGTGACCGCCGCCCGTCGGGAACCGTCGTTCCGCATCGCGATGGGCCTCGCGGCGACCGGACTCATCGAGGAGAACGGAGTCGTGACCGGGGTCCACCTGCGGCCGAGGGACGGGGCCGGCGAACCCGAGGAACTCCGCGCCGACGTCGTGATCGCCTGCGACGGGCGGAACTCGGTGCTGCGTCGCGCCGCCGGGCTCGTTCCACGGGCGTTCCGGGTGCCGTTCGACACCTGGTGGTTCCGGTTGCCCCGGCACCCCGGGGACGCGGCGAGCGCCCTCACCCCCGCGTTCTCGGACCGGGACGTGCTGCTGAGCTTCCCGCGGCCGGACTACCACCAGGTCGCGTACTTCGCGCCGAAGGGCTCGGACGCGGCCCTGCGCGCTGCAGGGGTGGCGGCCTTCCGTGCCCGGCTGGCGCGGCTCCGACCGGACTTCGCGGACCGGGTCGACGCGATCGCCTCGATGGACGACGTGCACGTGCTCGACGTCCGCATGGACCGCCTGCGCCGGTGGAGGCGTCCGGGGCTGCTCTGCATCGGTGACGCCGCGCACGCGATGTCGCCCGCCGGCGGGGTCGGCATCAACCTCGCGGTGCAGGACGCGGTGGCGACGGCGACGATCCTGGTGCCGGCGCTCCGACGGGGGCTCCGCGGTGGCGGCCTCGACCGGGCGCTCGCAGCCGTCCAGCGTCGTCGGACCCCGCCCGCAGCCCTGGTGCAGGCCGCCCAGGCGGTGCTGCACCGGGTCGTGTTCGAGCGGGCCTTCGCCGGGCACCTGCAGGACGGGCCGCCGCTGCTCCCGGTGCTGCTCGCGCGCTGGGTCCCGCCGGTCCGGGGCCTCTACGCCCGCGGCATCGCGTTCGGCCCGCTGCCGGAACACGCGCCGGAATGGGCTCGTCGGTGACCGGGGCTCGTCGGTGCGGGCGCCTCGTCGTGCGGCAACTGGGCGTCGGCGTCGGGGCCGGGCGCATGCTGGGCCGATGAAGCAACGAGTCATCGGAGACGTGTCCGTCAGTGCCATCGGTCTGGGCGGGATGCCCATGTCGATCGAGGGCCGGCCGGACGAGCGTCAGTCCATCGCCACGATCCACGCAGCGCTCGAGAACGGTGTCACGCTCATCGACACCGCCGACGCGTACCACCTGGGCGGCCACGACGAGGTGGGGCACAACGAGGAGCTCATCGCGCGGGCCGTCCGGGAGTTCCACGCCGACACCTCGGACGTGCTCATCGCGACGAAGGGCGGACACCTGCGCCCCGAGGCCGGCAACTGGGCGCAGAATGGGCACCCGGAGTACCTGAAGGAGGCGGCGAAGGCCTCGGCGAAGCGGCTCGGCGTCGAGCAGATCGGCCTGTACCAGTTCCACCGCCCCGACCCGGCCGTGCCGTACGCCGACTCGATCGGCGCGCTCGCCGAGCTGCTCGACGAGGGCGTCATCCGGATGGCGGGCATCTCGAACGCCGACCCGGATCAGATCCGCACCGCGAACGAGGTGCTCGGCGGACGCCTGGCGTCGGTGCAGAACCAGTACTCGCCGAAGTTCCGGTCGAGTGAGCCGGAGCTCGAACTGTGCGACGAGCTCGGCATCGCGTTCCTGCCGTGGAGCCCCCTCGGTGGCATCGGGAGCGCGGCGGACCTCGGGACGGCGTTCGAGGACTTCGCGTACATCGCCCGCGACCGTGGGGTCACCCCGCAGGTCATCGCGCTGGCGTGGGAGCTGCAGAAGAGCGACGTCGTCGTGCCGATCCCCGGTGCGTCGCGGCCGCAGTCGATCCTGAACTCGATCACGGCGCCGACCGTGCGGCTCCGGCCGGAGGACGTCGCACGTCTCGACGCCTCGCAGCCCGCGGCCGTCTGACGCCCGTCCCCCGTCCCCCGACGGGGGAGGCACGACGCCCCGCCCCTCCTGGTCCAGGAGCGGCGGGGCGTCGTCACGTGCGGGGCTGGGCGCGAGCCCGCTCAGCTCTTGGCGGGGCAGACCGCCGAGACCTGGTCGAGGGTGGTCTGCACCTCGGTCTGGGCCTTCTTGACCTCGGCGGAGTCCTCGGCCGCACCGGAGCGGATGGCGGAGCTGTAGCCCTTCGCCGCGCCGGAGAAGTCCTCGAACGTGTCGTGGACCTGGTCGTTCGAGACCTTCTTCAGCGCCGAGTCGATGCGCTGGACGAACTCGTCGACGAGCGCCGCACGGGCCTTCGGGTCGGCCGGGGCAGAGCTGGAACCCTGCTCCTTGAGGAATGACGCGAGTTCGTTCTCGAGCAGGGAGCAGGCTTCCCCCTTGGTCTGGGCGGGTGCCGCGGCGGCGGTCTTCGAGGCCGACGGTGCGCTGGACGAGCCCGAGTCGCTGCCGGAGCAACCGGCGAGCAGCGTGAGTGCGAGGCCGGCGGTGGCCAGCGCGATGAGCTTCTTGGGCATGGTGGAGAGTCCCCCTCGATCTGTCCGCACTCCCCCGGATGAGGTGCAGATCCGTCGTCGAGCGTACAGGGAACCTCCACAGGGACACCGGCGGCGGTTGTGGGCGACCGGCAGCCGGCCGGAGGCGGGTGGCGCGTACCGTCGAGGGCATGCGAGCCATCACGTTCGACGACGCTTCCATGTCCGTCACCGACCTGCCCGACCCCGAACCCGGCACGGACGAGGTCCTGATCGAGGTCGCCGCGGCCGGCGTCAACAACGCCGACCTGCAGCAGCGCGCCGGGAACTACCCGCCGCCGCCCGGGGCGTCGGAGATCCTCGGGCTCGAGGTCTCCGGCACGGTGCGGGCCGTCGGCGCGGGCGTCACGACCGTGGCGGTGGGCGACCGGGTGTGCGCGTTGCTCTCCGGCGGCGGGTACGCGGCACTCGTGGTCGCGCCGGTCACCCAGGTGCTGCCGGTCCCCGAGGGCGTCGACCTGGTCGAGGCGGCCGGACTGCCCGAAGCCGCGTGCACGGTCTATTCCAACATCGGCATGCTCGCCGGACTCCGCCCCGGGCAGACGCTCCTGGTGCACGGGGGCACGGGCGGCATGGGGTCGCACGCGGTGCTGTGGGCGAAGGCCCTGGGTGCGACGGTGATCGCGACGAGCGGCGGCGACCGCAAGGTCGCCGCATCCCGTGACCTCGGCGCCGACCTCGTCATCGACCACCGCACGGAGGACTTCGTGGAACGCGTCATGGCGTTCACCGACGGTGTCGGCGTCGACGTCGTGCTCGACGTCGTCGGACCGTCCTACCTGGAGCGGAACCTGCAGGCCCTCGCCCCGAACGGGCACGTCGCGGTCATCGCCTCGGGCAGCGGCCGCACCGCCGAGCTCGACTTCGGGATGCTGATGCGGAAGCGCGCGACGATCAGCGGCACGACCCTGCGCGCACGGCCGCTCGCCGAGAAGGCCGCCATCGTCGAGGCGGTCCGCTACAACGTCTGGTCACTGGTCGCCGACGGCCGGGTGCGCCCGGTCATCGACTCGGTGCTGCCCCTGGCCGAGGTCGAGGAGGCCCACCGCCGCGTGCGCGACGGCGAGGTCATCGGCAAGGTGCTGCTGACGCCCTAGGCGTGCACGCGGGCGAGGAACTCGACGAGCGCCGGGTGCTGCGGGTGGTCGAGGACGTCGGCGGGGGAACCCTGCTCGACGACCTCGCCGCGGTGCAGGAACACGATCCGGTCGGCGACGTTCCGCGCGAAGTGCATCTCGTGCGTCGTCATCAGGATCGTCGAACCCTGTCGCTTCAGCTCGGTGACCAGGTCGAGCACCTCACCGACGAGCTGCGGGTCGAGGGCGCTCGTGACCTCGTCGAGCAGCAGGAGTTCCGGGTCCGACGCGATCGCCCGGACGATGGCGACGCGCTGCTGCTGCCCGCCGGACAGGCGGTCGGGGTACGCATCGGCGAACGAGGCGAGCCCGATCCGGTCGAGCAGCCGGCGCGCGGTCTCCTCGGCCTGGGCCCGTCCGATGCCGTGCACCTGGCGGGACGCGAGCGTGACGTTGTCGAGCACGCTCATGTGCGGGAACAGGTTGAACTGCTGGAACACCACGCCGATGCGCGCCCGCACGGCGTCGACGGCGATGCGCGGGTCGGCGATGTCCGTGCCCTGCAGCAGGATCTCGCCGTCGTCGATGCCCTCGAGCAGGTTGACCGTCTTGAGCAGCGTCGACTTGCCGGAGCCCGAGGCCCCGATGACGCAGATGACCTGGTGGCGGTGGACCGTCAGGTCGATCCCGCGCAGGACCTCGTGCTCGCCGAACGCTTTGCGCAACCCGCGCAGTTCGAGGACCGCGGCGTCCGTACCGGACGCACCACGGGCCTCCAGGCCGGCCTCGCTCATACGGTCCCTCCGATCTGCTCGCGCCGCTGCTGGCGACGCGCGATCGCGTCCGTGACGCGGATCAGCGGCAGGCTGATCACCACGAACAGCAGCCCGGCGACGAAGTACGGCGTGAAGTTGTAGGTCTCGGCCTGCGCGATCTGGGCGGAGCGGACCGCGTCGACGGCCCCGAGGATCGACACCAGACCGACGTCCTTCTGCATCGACACGAAGTCGTTCATCAGCGCCGGGGTGACCTTGCGGATCGCCTGCGGCAGCACCACGAGCCGCAGCGTCTTGGCGTGCGAGAGTCCGAGTGACCGGGCGGCCAGGCGTTGGGAGGGGTGCACGGCCTCCATGCCGGCCCGGAGCACCTCGGCGATGTAGGACGAGTAGGTCAGGGTGATCGCGATCGTGCCCCAGACCTCGGCGGGGAGCCGCGGGAACACCCCGAGCCCGGGGATGCCGTAGCCGACCAGGTAGAGCACGATGATGAGCGGCAGGCCGCGGAACAGGTCCGTGTAGCCGGTCGCGAGCATCCGCAGCGGGAAGAACACGGGGTTGCGCAGGCCGCGGACGACCGCGAGCAGCGTGCCGAAGACGGCGACGCCGATGGCGCTGAAGAACAGGATCCGGACGTTCAACCAGAGGCCCAGCAGGATGTCCGGGAACGTGTCGACCGCGGTCTCCGGGTCGAAGAACGACTGCTGCACCGCCGCCCACCCGGGGGTGTTCACGACGCCGAAGTACACGACGGCGAGCACGACCAGGGTGGAGACGACCGACACCACGACGGAGCGACGGCCACGCTGGCGACGGTAGAGCCGACGCTCGAGCTCGACCTGGCTCGGCGCGGGTGCGGCGACCGGGGTGCCGGCCCCTGCTGGCAGGGTCATCCGGTTACTTCAGGACCGGCGTACCGGTCTCCGACGAGAGCCACTTGGTCTGCAGGTCCTGCAGGGTGCCGTCGTCGTCGAGGGTCTTCAGGGCCTTGTCGACCTTGCTCGTGAGTTCCGAGTCCTTCGGCAGGACGAAGCCGAACTCGTCGCCCTTGCCGTCGGACGGGAACTGCGCGGACACGGTGCCGTCGTCGAGCTGCGCCGAGGCCATGTAGAACGCCGTCGGCAGGTCGGTGACGATCGCGTCGATCTGCCCGGACTTGAGCGCGAGCACGGCGTCGTCGTTGGAGTTGAACACCTGCGGCGTGACCCCGAGGACGTCCTTGACGCTCGCGATGCTCGTCGAACCGGTCGCGACGCCGATGGCGTCCTGCTTGAGCGCCGCGATCGTGGTGTCGCCGGCGGCCTTCGACCCGGACGTCGTCACGACCGCCTGGGTCGTCGTGTAGTAGGCGCTCGACATGTCGACGGCCTTCTTGCGCTTCGCGTCGATCGAGAACTGCTGGACGTTGAGGTCCCAGTCCTTCGGCCCCGGTGCGATGGCGCTGTCGAAGGTGCTGCGCTTCCAGACGACGTCGGACTTGCCGTAGCCCATCTCCTTCGCGACGGCGTACGCCACGGCGGACTCGAAGCCCTTGCCGGACTCGGGCTTGTTGTCCTCGATCCAGGGCGAGTACGCCGGGTCGCCGGTGGCGATCGTGAGCTTGCCGTCGGTCACGGTGCCGTCGGCGTTGCTGCTGCCCCCGGCGGAGCAGGCCGACAGGGCGAGGGCGGCGACCGCGGCGGTGGCGACGGCGAGGGTGAAGCGGAGGTGACGGGTCACGGTCGGGCCTTCGTGCGAGGGGGGTGGGGGCAGGTCGAAGTGTACTTCGCGGTGGGATACCAACGCGAAACGGTGTCGCGGTGCTACTCGGCGGCAGGGTCCCCGTCGTCGGCCATCGTGAAGTCGTCGAACGAGAAGCCCGGCGACACCAGGCAGCTCAGCAGCACCTCGCCGTCGCCCGGGATCGTCCGCTGCCACACGCCACCGCGCACGAACGCCTGCGCGTCGTTCACCCGGTCGCGTCCGGCGTCCGGGCCGAGGGTGATCGTCGCGCCGGGCTCGGGGACGTCACCGTCGCCGCCGAGCTGCAGGTCGACGGTGTCCGGCCCGTGCCACATCCAGATCTCGTCGCTCGTGACCCGGTGCCAGGCGGAGGCCTCACCCGGGGGCAGCAGGAAGTGGATCAGCGTGGCGGCGGGACGCTCCCCCGCGGGGGTGGTGACCGTCGCCGGCGAGGTCCAGGTGCGGACGTACCAGCCACCCTCGGGGTGCGGTTCCATGCCGAGGGCGATCGCGCGCTTCGGCACGTCGAGCCACTCGATGAGCTCACCGGTGACGGTTCGGCGTGCGGCCATGCCGGGGTGGGGTGCGGACTCGGTCATCGTTCCTCCTGGTGCGGTGCGGGGATGTCCGTGTGCGGGGAAGCCGGCTCGGTGACCCCGCCCGCCACGGCGCGCACGACCCCGCGGATCACGGTGGCGGCCGCCCGCCCGGCGCCGTCCTCGACGAGCTCGGCGAGCGCGTCCGGCACCGTGCGGGCGTCGACGTCGAAGACCGCCAGGTCGGCACGCGCCCCGACGGCGAGGTGCCCGATGCGGTCCGGTCCGACGGCCAGCCCCATCGCGTGCGCACCACCGAGGGTCGCCGCTGCGAGCAGTCGCTCGTGCAGGTCACGGTGCCCGTAGCCCTGGGCTCGGGCGATGCGGTGCAGCGCGGTGACGTCGGCCATCAGGTCGAGGGACGGCGACGACGACAGGGAGTCGGTGCCGATGGCGATCGGGCTACCCTCGCGCAGGTAGTCCGCGACGGGCGGCGGGTCGAGGCCGATGACGGCGTTGGAGCGGGGGCACAGCGCCACCGCCGTGCCGCGGGCGCGCAGGAGCGCCCGGTCGGCGGCGGTCATGTACACGCCGTGGGCGATGTGGCAGTCCGGCCCGAGCACGCCGAGGCGGTCGACGAACGCGGTCGCGCTCGCGCCGAAGCCCAGGGCTCGCAGCGCCCGGAACGACGGCACGTTCGCCAGGTGCCAGTCGTTCCCGTGGCCGACGCCGTCGACCCCGTCGAGCCCGGGGACCGGACCGAGGGCGGTGCGCTCCCCCTCGAACGCCGCCTCACCGAGGTGCAGGTGCAGCCGCAGGCCGCGCTGCCGCACGATGTCGGGGAGCTCGAGCAGCGGAGCGACCTCGAGCGAGTACGGCGCGTGCGGCGACAGGCCGGCACCGGGTGTCGTGGGGATCCGGTCGAGTTCGTCGAGCACCTGGTCGCGACCGTGCGACTGCCAGGCGTCGTTCTCCCAGTCCATCACCTCCCAGTACGCGATCCCGCCGAGCCCGGCGTCCTGCAGCGCGGTCGAGGCCTCGATGTCGGTGACGATGTCCGCGATGCTCGTGACGCCGGCCAGGATCGACGCCCGTGCACCGTCCGCGGCTTCGGCCCGCCAGTCGTGCGGTTCGGCGTAGTCGACGTTGAACGCCGCGGCCCAGTCCTCGAATCCGTTGTACTGGCGTCGGCCGACACCGGACATGCCGGTGTACTGGAGGTGCGAGTGCGCGTTCACGAGTCCGGGCAGGAGCGCGCCGCGCCACTGCCGCTCGGTGAAGGTCGCGCCGGACCCGGTGAGCTGGTCGATGACCCACGACCGGTCGCCGACGTGCAGGATGCGGCCGTCCTGCACGGCCACCGCGCCGTCGGCGATCGGCGGCGCCGTCATCGGGACGACGACGCGCGCCGAGTGCACGGTGACCGGGTGCTGACGAGCGCTCATGCCGGGTCTCCGAAACGGTGGGTCCGGACGTCCGGCTCGCGGTCCGCCGGGTGTTCAGGGAGAAGGCCGGGAGGCCCGACGTGCGTTCCGAAGGCGGCGAGCGCCGCGCGGGCGGTCACGTCGTCGACCGCGGGGTCGATCGGCACGACGGCACGCTCCAGCTCGTCGCCTCGTTCCAGGAGCATCCGGACGGCGCCGAGCTGCACGGCGAACGACAGGTCCATGATCTCGACCGGGTTGCCCTCGGCCGCGGTGATGTTGATGCAGCCGCCGTCGTCGAGCACGATCGGCCCACCGTCGGTACCCGGGAACACGAACCGCTCGGCCTTCGGCCCCACGTCCTGGCGCCGGGCCCCGGCGTCGAGGGCGTCGTCGATGGCGATCTCCTGGTCGACCCCACCGGCGACGGCGAGGACCGCACCGTCCGCGCAGGCACGGAGCACGTCGAGGTCGATGGTGTCCGGCACCCCGGTGGCGCTCATCACGAGGTCGGCGTCGCGCACCGCCTCGACGAGCGGGGCCACGGCGCACCCGGCGAACCGCGCCTGCAGGGCGCGGACCGGGTCGGTCTCGGCGACCGTCACCCGGAACCCGAGGGCGGTGAGCACCAGGGCGACCCCCTCGCCGACGTGCCCGAACCCGGCGACGACCGCCGCGCCTCCCGGCATCACCCGGTGGGTGCCGGACGCGAGCCCGTCGACCAGGTCGAGCGCCGCGAACACCGTCGACTGCCCGGTGCCGTAGCGGTTGTCGAAGAACGTCTTGGTGCGGGCGTCGTTCACCGCGATCACGGGGATGCCGAGCTCGCCGCGCGCTGCCAGCACCCGCAGGGGCCGCAGGCCGCTCGTGGTCTCCTCGGCGGCACCGAGCATCGTCGGCAGCAGGTCTGGGCGTTCCTGGTGGGCGAGCCGGATGACGTGCGAGCCGTCGTCGAGCAGGATGTGCGGTGCGGTGTCGAGCATCGCGAGGGCCAGCTGCTTCTGCTCGGGGAGCGTCACCGTGCTGCTCGCGAACACCGTCAGGCCGGCGGACCGCAGTGCGTCGGCGACGGCGTCGTCGGTCTCGTCGGCGTGGGCGTAGACGACGACCTCGGCACCGGCGTCACGGAGCAGCAGGCTCAGCACCGCCGTCTTGGGCTCGAGGAACATCGCGACGCCGATGCGCGTGCCGCGCAGGAGTCCGCCGTCGCGGAGCTCCGCGGCGACCGAGCGGGCGACCGGCATCGACCGTCGTGCCCAGCGCAGGCGGGCGTCCGCCGCGGGGTCCTCCTCGGGGTCGCGGCCGGTGGACACCAGGAAGACGTCGTCGGACAGCATCGGGACGGCGAGCACGCCGGGGCGGGCGGGTGCGACGGGGCCGAAGGCGTCCTCGTCGACGGCGGGCAGGTACCGGCCGGCGTCGATGACGACCAGGGTGGTGCCGCGCGGGCGGCCGGCGGCCTGCTCGACCGCGGGGGTCGATTCGTCGGGCGTGCCGAGGCACCAGAGCTGGTCGACGAGGTCGGACGGCTGGTGCTGGTGGTTCGACTGCTCGACCTCGCGCGCGCCGAGTGCGGTCAGCAGGTGCCGCAGTGCCGCGGCATCCCGGGGGTCACCGCCGACGATGCGGAACCGGCGGGCGGCGACGAGCAGGTTGGTCGCCGCGGCGAAGCGCCGAACAACCGCCGAGGCCCAGACCAGCGTCGCGGGGTCGGGTGCTGGCGGCATGTGCCAATCGTAGGGCGAGCGGCAGCGGCGCTCCGGCGGGGGTCAGCGCAGGCGGTCGGGTCCGGGCGTCCCGTCCCACCCGGCGGGTGCCTGCGTCGCGTCCCGCCCGGCGGGTGCCGACAGGGCCTGCGTGCGTCCGCGGTGGTGCCGGAGCACACCGACCAGCACGGCGACGCCGATGAGGCTCACGATCGCGAGCCCGATCACGTAGACAGTCGTCACGATCCCGCCGACCGCCGCCGGCACCATGCCGTACTGCGCGGCCGAGAACGGGACCCCGGACACGACGAACGCGATCAGCGTGGCGATCGTGCCGTTCGCGTCCCACAGCCCGTGCAGCACCGAGACGACCACGTACGCCACGATCGGCGGCCACGACCAGCGGAAGCGAGCGCGTCCGGTGGCTGCGCCGAACAGCACCGCACCGAGGATCGCCGTCCACAGCACGTGCCCGACCGGTGCCAGCACCGCGCGGACCACCTCGGTCTGCAGGAGCGACGCCAGGTCGATCCCCCGGGCCGTGATCGCCGCGTTGAAGGCGTAGCCGGCGGACTCGAACGCGGCGAACCCGGCACCGATCGTCGCGCCGAGCAGCGCACCCTGCCTCGCCGTCTTCGGGCGGACGCGCCACCCCACGACGACGAGCAGGACGCCCTTCACGAACTCCTCGACGAAGCCGACGACCAGGTAGAGCCCGGCTCCCTGCTCCAGGTCGGCCTCGAGCAGTGACGCCCCGAGCACCCCGAGGATCCCGCCCACGAAGAACGCCGTGACGAGCTGCATGGTGCTGACCGTGCCGGTGACCCGCTCGATCACGAACAGCACGACGGTGAACGGCACGAGGAAGCTGCCGAGCAGGATGATCGTCGGCACGAGGTTCGTGTTCTGCGTCGACACCGTGACGATGATCGTGACGACCCACAGCACGAAGCCGACGAGCAGGGTCCTCCACCACCAGCCGTGGCGGTGGTGGGGGTGTGCGACGGGCGTGTCCCAGGGCAGGCTCATGGGCACATCGTGCTCCGGGCAGGGCGAGGGGCGTCACGGGAATGCCCGGGGGCGCTCCGACGTACTCTCTGCACATGAGCGATGCGACGACTGCCCCCGACCGCGTGACCATGTTCGGTGCCGACTGGTGCCGCGACTGCCGTCGGTCCAAGGCGCTGCTCGACACCCTCGGCGTGGACTACGAGTACGTCGACGTGGAGCAGGACCTGTCCGCTGCCGACCGTGCCGAGGCCATCAGCGGCCGGAAGAACATCCCCGTCGTGGTGCTGCCCAACGGCAAGCACTTCGTCGAGCCGTCGGACGCCGAGCTGCGGGCCGAGCTCGAGGCTTCCGGCGTGGTCTGATCGGCGAACCCGACAGTCCTCCCAGGAACCCCGGAGTTTCGTCGGATGTCGGCCCTGACTCCGGCAACCATGCCGCGGCAACCGCACCCACGAGGAGGACACCGTGCTCGGTCTCATCATCAGCTTGATCATCATCGGACTCATCGCCGGCGCTCTCGCCCGGCTCATCATCCCCGGCAAGCAGAACATCGGGATCCTCATGACGATCGTCCTGGGCATCGTCGGATCGTTCGTCGGCGGGTTCCTCGGGTTCCTGATCTTCCAGCACGACCCGATGGACGGCTTCTTCCAGCCGGCCGGCATCATCGGTTCGATCATCGGCGCGATCATCGTGCTGTTCATCTACACCCGCGTCGCGGGCCGCGGCTCGCGCCGCTAGGCACGACGCTGCCGGTCTGACCGGCGAACAACCACAGTCACCCCGGACCGCGTTTCCACGTGGTTCGGGGTGATTTTGCGTGTGCGGGCCGACTGCGCGCTGCGGGCTGCGACCGGGTCGTGTCGTCCGCCACGGCCTGGAGGCGCGGTGCGGGTCGGACCCGCACCGCGCCTCCAGGCCGTGGCCGCCCCGCGCCGGGGGCGACGCGATGGTCACGCTGGTCAGGCGGTGGCGAGCCGCCCCATCTCGCCGACGACCGCGCGCAGCCGCGCAGCCAGTTCGTCGCGGGAGCCGTCCGCCGATCGGTGGGCGGACTCGATCACGGCGGCCATCACGAGGGTGGTCGCCGTCCGCGCGGTGTCCTCGTCGACGCGCTCGGCGGCCACCGCCAGCACGGTCTGCCGCGCGTGCGCCATCCACTGCATCATCGCCGGGACCATCTCGGGGCGGGCTCGGACGAGCTCCTTCATGCGCCGGCGGTCCTGCGGCAGGGTGACCGTGTGCGCGACGAGGTCGCAGAGGTCCGACACGAGCGGCCCCGTGGCACCGAGGAACGCTGCGCGTGCCGTGTCCGGGACCGTCGTCGCCGGCAATCCGAGGGCTGCTTCGGCCTTCGACGGGAAGTAGTTGAAGAACGTCCGCGGGGAGACCCCGGCGTCCGCGCAGATCTGCTCGACGGTCACCCCGGCGAGTCCGTGGTCGGTGACGAGGGCGAGCGCCGACCGGTGGATGGCGGCCCGGGTCTGCTGCTTCTTGCGCTCCCGCAGGCCGCAGTCGGTCAGCGCGGTGGCCTCGGTGGTGGTGAGCTGGTGCACGTGCTGCGCTCCGTCTTGTTCTCGGGTTGGTGCGACGCCGGGCCTCCGCGTCCTGTGACGAGGAGGCCCGGCGTGACTCAGACCTGCGCCCGACCACCCTGGACGGGGATCGAACCGGTGACCGGGGCGGTGGGCGAGCCCATCGTGTCCGCGGCCCGCACGGCCTGCGCTTCGAGGTCGTCGGCGGTGCCGGCGTCGTCCGCCTGCTCCTGCAGGGCCGAGCTCTTGCGGAGCGGCGGCGCCTTGAAGAAGAAGCTCAGGACGAACGCGAGCAGGATCACCGCGAAGCCGACCCAGTAGACGGTCACGGCCGAGGCGTTGAACCCGGACATGAACGGCCGGGTCAGAGCAGCGTCCGCACCGTTGAGGTACGACGTGTCGCTCGTCTCGGCGTTCGAGTCGCTCGAGTCGTTCGCGCCCTTGTCGATCTGCTTCGACAGTTCCGGTGCGAGCTGGTCCACCCAGTAGGTGCGCTGCGCCGCGTCCGACCAGTCGACGACGAGCCGGCCGTCCTGCACGCTGGCGTGCGCCTTGTCGGCGGCGGCGGTGAGCGCCTGCTGCTGCACGGCGTCGGGAGCCCCGGCGGTGGCCTGGGTCACCTGGTCGGTGGCGGTGTCGAGGCCGGACTGCACCTGCTTCTGGAGCGGGGTGACGATCGGGTTCCAGATCTGGTCCATGACGCCCTGGTTCGCCTTGGCGCTGGCGACCTCCGGGTCGAGCGCCGCACTGAGGGCGGGCTTGAGGTTCGACTCGTCCGCCGTGGCGTGCAGGATGTTCGCCGGCATGAGCGAGAACAGGACGGACAGCAGGACGGCGGTGCCGAGCGTGCCACCGATCTGGCGGAAGAACGTGGCGGACGACGTCGCCACACCCATGTCACGCGGCTGCACCGAGTTCTGGGAGGCCAGGGTGATGCTCTGCATGAGCTGGCCGAGCCCGAGGCCGATCAGGAACATGCCGATCATCAGGAACCACAGCGGCTTGTCGATCGTCATGAACGTCAGGACGACGTAGCCGAGCGACACCAGGGCGGTGCCGATGACCGGGAAGATCCGGTAGCGGCCGGTGCGCGCCACGATCTGCCCCGAGGCGATCGAGGCGATCATCAGGCCACCGATCATCGGCAGCGTCGCGAAGCCGGATTCGGTCGGCGTCAGGCCGGTGACGATCTGCAGGTACAGCGGGATGGTGAGCATCGCGCCGAACATCGCGAAGCCGACCAGGAAGCCCAGGATGGTCGCCATCGAGAACGTGCTCGAGCGGAAGAGCTTGAGCGGGATGATCGCGTCGTCCTGCATGCGGGTCTCGATCACCAGGAAGGCGACGAGGCCGAGCGCACCGATGACGTAGCAAGCGATCGCGCTGGCGGAACCCCAGCCCCACGTGCGGCCCTGCTCCGCGACGAGGAGCAGCGGCGCGAGCGTGACGATGACCGAGGTCGCGCCCCACCAGTCGATGCGCGGCTTGGCCTTGGCCTCGCCGAACTTCGGCAGGTGCAGGAACGCGATCACCATGAGGAGCGCCGCGACACCGATCGGCACGTTGATCAGGAACACCCAGCGCCAGCCGGTGATGCCGACGATCGAGCTCGCACCCGCGAACAGTCCGCCGATGAGCGGGCCGATCACGGACGAGATGCCGAAGACCGCCAGGAAGTAGCCCTGGTACTTCGCGCGCTCACGGGGCGCGAGGATGTCGCCCATGATCGCGAGCGGCAGCGACATCAGCGCACCGGCACCGATGCCCTGGAACGCGCGGAAGGCGGCGAGCATGGTCATCGACGTCGACAGGGTCGAGAGCAGCGACCCGAGGATGAAGACCGCGATGCCGAAGATGTAGAGCGGGCGACGGCCGAAGACGTCGGAGAGCTTGCCGTAGATCGGCGTGGTGATGGTCGACGCGATCAGGTAGGCCGTCGTGACCCAGGCCTGCTGGTCGAGGCCGTGCAGGTCGTCACCGATCGTGCGGATCGCCGTGCCGACGATGGTCTGGTCGAGGGACGACAGGAACATGCCCGCCATCAGGCCGTAGATGACGAGCAGGATCTGGCGGTGCGACATGATCGGCTTGCCCGGCGTGCTCGCCGGGGAGTCCTGTCGTCCGCGCGACACCTCGACGGGTGCGGTGGCAGTGGACATGCGGGGTTCCTCACAGGGGATGTGGCGTGGTGGTCGTCGGCCCGGTCGGGACCCCGAACGAGGGTCAACCTTGCAGGCTCTGCAACTTTACACCGCAAGCACCTTTGCTACCAACGCAAAGTTGCCGAGCGTGCATGTTCGTGTACGGGTTCTCAGGTAGCGTCGGCGCATGGGGCGAACCACCTGGACCGATGTACCGACGACGCTGCGGCAGCAGGTGGAGGGGGTGCTGGGCGGTCCGGTCGTGACCGCCGAGTCCCAGGCGAGCGGGTGGTCTCCAGGCAGCGCAGACCGGGTGACGACCGCGGCGGGGGAACGAGCCTTCGTGAAGACGGTGTCGCGCTCGCGCAACGAGGCCGCCCTCGACCTGCACCGCCGCGAGGCCGAGGTCATGGCCCAGCTGCCGACCACCGTGCAGGCACCGCGGCTGCTCGACGCGCTGCACGCCACGGTCGACGGCGACGACTGGGTCGCGCTCGTGCTCGAGGACGTCGCCGGGCAGCACCCGGGCGAGCACCTCGACGGATCGGACACGACGGCCGTGCTCGACGCACTCCACACACTGCCGCTCGCAACCGATGGGCTGGCGACGCTCCCCCGCATCGCCGAGGACCTGCGCGGTGAGTTCGGTGCCTGGGACCGGATGCTGGCTGCCGGCTCGAACGCCGTCCGCGTCGCCGAGGTCGTCCCGCCGCACGTCCTCGACGCCGGCCCCGCGATCGCCCGCGCGGCATCGGGGGCAGCTGCCCTCGTCGACGGCGAACACCTCGTGCACGCCGACTGCCGAGCGGACAACCTGCTCGTCGACGACGCCGGGCTCGTCTGGGTGGTGGACTGGCCCTGGGCGAGCGTGGGCGCGCACTGGCTCGACCCGCTGACCTACCTGCTCGACACGCTCGTCCGCGGTGAGGACGACGACGTCGAACACCACCTCGCCACGCACCCGGTCTTCGCCGGGGTGCCCGCCGCCACGATCGACGCCGTGCTGGCCGGGCTCGCCGGACTGTTCTTCGAGCACGCCCTGCCCCCGGCGCCGCCGAACATGCCCACCATCCGCGACTTCCAACGGCGCGAGGGCGTGGCGGCCGCCGAGTGGCTGCTCCGCCGCTGGGCCGCCTGACAGCGCATCCGCCCGAGCGGGGGACGCGTGGTGTCCAGGGAGCGCAGCGCACCGGAGCGTACGGTCCACCGCATGACTGATGAGCACCGCACCCCGCGTCCCGAAGACGACGCCGCGCGCCTCGGTCTCGTCGTCGTCGGAGAGGCAGCAGCCCTGCAGTCCGGCGATGAGGCGGCACTGGACGCGAGCGAGCAGAACATCCGCGACACGATCGACGAACTGGTCGACGAACCCCTGACCCCGCGGCAGGAGGAGGTCGTCGAGCGACTCGCCGCGGCAGGCGGCACCCTGACCGCCGGACTCAGCGGTGCCCTCGCCGCCCAGAGCGGTCGCAGCGTCGACGACGTGCTCGAGGGTGCGGCACGCAGTGTCGTGTGGCAGCAGCGGCTCGCGGACGAGCGTGAGGACGCCGGCACGCAGCAGCGCGACCCGCAGAACGAGAACGGGCACGACGAGGGCTGATCCCCCGTCGCGCCCGCTGCAGGCACCCGCTCGGTTACTCGGCCGGCTCGACCTGTGGCACCGACTGCTCGCGAACGACCGCACGGGCAGCCGCCTGTCCCGTCGTGGTGCTCTTCACGATGTCGCTCAGGGTGAACCCGGCGGTGGCACCGAGCAACGCGTCGACCTCGCTGAACTGACTGACGACGCTCTTCGACAGGGCACCGGCACCCTCGGAGGACACCACGGTGAGCGTGTCGATGTTGCTCATCGGCGCCGCGAGCTCGCGGGCGATGCTCGGCAGCGTCTCGATCGCCTTGACCCGCAGGACGGCCTCGGAGTGCTGCGCGAGCGCGTCGGCCTGCGCCTTGGTCGCATCGGCCTCGGCCTGACCCTTCGCACGGATCGCGTCGGCGGCGGCTTCACCCTCGGCGCGTGACGCGTCGGCAGCGAGCTTGCGGGCGTCCGCCTCGGCCTTCGCCTCGGCCGCGACGGCCTCCGCGGAGATCCGACGGGCCTCGGCCTGGGCGCGTGCGGTCTCGACCTGGGCCCCGGCGGCGGCTTCGGCCTCGACGCGGGTCTTGCGCGCCTGGGCCTCGGCGACGGCGGAGACCTCGGACTCGAGCTCGGCACGGCGCAGCTCGGCACGCTTCTGCGCGGTGATCTGCTCCTGCTCGACGACACCCTGGGACGCGCGCGCCTGGGCGAGCGGGCCGGCGGCAGCGGCTTCGGCGGAAGCACGGTCGGCGTCGAGCTGCAGCGCGGCACGGCGGATGGCCAGGGTGTTCTCGGCCTCGGCGATCGCCTGGTCTGCGGTCGCGCGGGCTTCTCGCGCTTCACGGTCGGCCTGGGCCTCGGCGTTCTCGGCCTCGAGTCGCACGCGTGCACGCTCGGCACGGCCGAGGTCGCTGATGTACTCGTTGCGGTCCGAGATGCCCTTGATCTCGAACGAGTCGACGTCGAGCCCCTGGCTGTGCAGCGCGTCCTTGGCGACGTCGAGCACAGCGACGGTGAGCTGATCGCGCTTGCGGATGATGGTCGACACGTCGGTCGCACCGATCGAGGCGCGGAGCGAACCGGACAGGACCTCGCGCGCGAAGTCGTCGATCTTCTTCTCCTGCCCGAGGAACCGCTGTGCGGCCGCCCGGATCGAGGCGTCGGTCTCGCCGACCTTGACGAGCGCGACGGCCTCGACGTCGATGGTGACACCGCGGGAGTCCTGCGCGTTGACGTTGATGTCGATCGCACGCGAGCTGAGCGACAGCTTCGCGACCTTCTCGAAGAAGGGGCGGACGAGCACGCCGGCGCCGAGCACGACCTTGATGCCGGACTCGACGGTCTCGGTGCCGTCGGCGTTCTTGACCTTGCGGGAGCGCTTGCCCGTGATGATGAGCGCTTCGTCGGCACCGGCGTTGCGGTACACGACCTTGGCGTAGATCAGCGCGATCACGGCGAGGACGATGATCCCCACGATGATCAGCGGGACGGCTCCGAGCGCGAACAGGACTTCCATGACTCCCCCTTGAGGACCAGGCACCAGCCTGGATTCCGCATCTGTTGTTCCGTTGGCTCCCATCCTAGGAGCGCACGCGGACAGCAGGAGCGCGGAGGGAAGGGTTGGGGACAACAGACGGGAGGCGCGGTGCAGGATCACCTGCACCGCGCCTCCCGTCCGGGGTTGCGTCAGCGCCTACGCGCCCGCACGCCACCACTCGTCGAAGGGCGTCGCCGGCACCTGGCGCTTGTGCTCCGTCGCGCGGTAGCGCGACTCGATCGCCTCGGCGACCTCGACCGGCACGTCGTGGCCCTGCAGGTAGGCGTCGATCTCGGCGTAGGTGAGTCCGAGGTTCGCCTCATCGGTCTGCCCGGGCAGCTCGTCGAGCAGGTCGGCGGTGGGCGCCTTCTCGTACAGGCGAGCCGGTGCGCCGAGGTGCTCGAGCAGCTGCCGTCCCTGGCTCTTCGACAGCCCGGTGAGCGGGGTGAGGTCGACGCCGCCGTCGCCGTACTTGGTGAAGAAGCCCGTGACGGCCTCGGCCGCGTGGTCCGTGCCGACCACCAGCAGGCCGCGCTGCCCGGCGATCGCGTACTGGGCGACCATCCGCATGCGCGCCTTGACGTTGCCCTTCACGAAGTCGCTCAGCTCGACACCCGAGGCCGCGGTGTCCTCCATGACCCCGTCGACCCCGTGCTCGATGTTCACGGTGACGCCCGGGTCGGCAGCGATGAACTGCAGGGCGAGCTGGGCGTCGTCCTCGTCGGCCTGCACCCGGTAGGGCATGCGGACGGTCGTGAACTCGGCCGGCTGCCCCTCGGCTCGGAGCGACTCGACCGCGAGCTGGGTCAGGCGGCCGGCCAGGGTGGAGTCCTGCCCGCCGCTGATGGCGAGGAGGTACCCCTTCGCCCCGGTCGTCAGCAGGTAGTCGCGCAGGAACCCGACACGACGGGCGACCTCCTGCTCCGGGTCGATGGTCGGCTGGACGTTGAGGTCCGCTGCGATGGCGGCTTGGAGTTCACGCACCACCCCAGTATCACGCCGATCCGGCTCCGTGGACCGGCGGGTTCCCGAAGACGTCGATCGGGTCGACCGGGAGGTCCGGGGCGGCGGTGACCCGATCACCACCGCCCCGGGGATCCGCGACGACCCGAACGCGTCGCGGACCCGGTGAGGCGGACGCCGGTACCCGCCGGCGCCCGTCCTGGTCAGGCGCGACGAACTCGTCGCGCCGGGATCGCGGTGGGTGATCCGTGGTGTGGCACGATGCCCCCTCCTCCGACGGGGTCTCCGCCGCTGATCCGCCCCCGGTGGTGAGCCAGGGGATGTGGGGCCCGTCGAACGGGCCGGAGGCGGCTGGTGAGGCCGCTTGCTGTGGAACGTATCAGGGTCCGGGCAGGACTCGACACCCCCGTTCTGGGGTCACGAGTCGGGCTGGGTTCGTTGACAGTTCGATGCCTAACAGTTAGAGTCCTGATCATGCAGGCACCGGACTTCACGACACCGCTCCAGCTCATGCGGTGGATCGGATGGGCACAGCGCAAGGGCGCCGAGGAGTGGGTCCGTGAGCGCGACCTCACCCACGAGCAGTCCTTCGTGCTCGGGTACCTGCAGGAACACCCCGGCGCCATCCAGCGGGACATCGCCGAGGCCACCCGGACCAGCGCGGCCAGCGTCTCGAGTCTCCTGCAGGGACTCGAGCGGCGTGGCCTGATCGAACGACGACCGGACGCCACGAACGGGCGGACGAAGACGGTGCACGCCACCCAGGCGGGCATCGACCTCATCGCCGGGTTCACCGACGCGATGGTCGCCCTCGACGACTCCCTGCTCGCACCGCTCGACGCGGACGAACGCGCCACCCTGCGGCGGCTGCTGCAGAAGGTGACCGCGGAACTCGCGCCGCCGACCCGCTAGCCGCACCACCCGCACCACCCGCACCAGCGCACCACCCGCGCCGCCGCACCGACCCGCTCCACGCACCACGCGCCTCCCGGCCGGATCCGCCGGCGCGCCCTCGCGACCACGCGATCCCGCGCCTTCGCGATCCCGCGACCCCGCGACCCCGCGACCCCATCGGTCGCGTGCTCCCCCCTGCCGTGCCGGCGTCCGTCGGCGCGCCCACCGTCATGCCCGGAAGGGAACCGTCATGTCCTCCACCACCACCACCACCGCTGCGGCGACGAACCGCTGGTACCTCTCCGCTGCCCCGATCGCCCGAGCCCTGGTGCACCTGTGCGTGCCGATGGCCGCCGCGATGGTCGTCAGCGCCCTGTACAACGTCATCAACGCGGGCTTCATCGGCGCCCAGCACGACACGTCCTTGCTCGCCGCGATCACCTTCGGCACGCCGCTGCTCGGCCTGGTGATGGCCGTGGGCGGGGTGTTCGGCGTCGGCGGCAGCGCCTTGATGTCCCGGTTGCTCGGAGCATCGGAACACGACCCCGACAAGGCGCGGGACATCAAGCACGTCGCCTCGTTCGCCCTGTGGGGAGCCGTGGTGACCGGCGCCGTGCTCGGCGTCGTCGGACTCCTGCTGCTCCGCCCGCTCGTCGCCGTCCTCGGTGCCGACGCGGCAGCGGTCCCCGCCACGAGCGAGTACGTCGCCGTGATGCTCGCGTTCGTCCCCGTCCTCGCCGCGTCCTTCGCGCTCGAGCAGATCGTCCGCTCCGAAGGTGCCGCGCGGCAGGCGATGATCGGCCTGGTCCTGTCCACGGTCGGCAACCTGGTGTTCGACGTCCTGTTCATCCTGGGGCTGCACTGGGGTGTCGGCGGCGCCGCACTCGCAGTGGGCCTGGCCAACGTGGTCTCGATCGCCTACTGGGTGACGTGGCTGCAGCGGAACAGCGAGAACGTCAGCTTCGCGCCCAAGTGGTTCACCCTGCGTGCGGACATCCTGAAGCCCGTGTTCGGCATCGGCGTCGGCGAGCTGCTGCAGTCCGCGTTCCTCATCGTCACGACACTCGTCCTCAACAACCTCGCCGCCGCCTACGGTGACGACCCGCTGGCAGCGATGGGCGTCGCGGTCCGCATCGCCCAGGTGCCGGAGTTCCTGGTGATGGGCGTGACCATCGGCGTGCTGCCGCTGCTCGCCTACGCGTTCGGAGCGGGCGACGCCGATCGGCTCCGCTCCGGCCTGCACGCCGCGGCCCTGACCGTCGGCGGCATCGTGCTCGTCTTCTCCGGCACCGTGTTCGTGTTCCGCGAGCAGGTCTTCACGATCTTCTCCGGTGACCACTCGGTGCTCGCGATCGGCATGACGATCCTGACGGCACAGCTCGTCGCCGCCGTCGTCAACGGGTTCACGGGACTGCTCACCTCGCTGTTCCAGGCGACCGGGATGGTCATGCCCGCGATGGTGCTGTCGATGGCGCAGGGCGTGCTGTTCATCCCGACCGTGATCGCCGGCAACCTGTGGTTCGGACTCGCCGGGATCATCTGGGCACTCACCGTCACCGAGGGCATCGTGTTCGTCGCCGCCGTCGTCCTCTGGCTGGCGACGCGGGGTCGCATCGCCCGAGGCCTGGCCGAGGGCAGCGCGGCACGCGCCGACGCCGCTCTGGAGGCCACCCCTGTGGCGTGAGGCGCGTCGCCCCCGGCGTCACGCACCACGTGCGGACGGGAGGCCCGGTGCCGGTCCGGCACCGGGCCTCCCGTCCGTTGCGTGGTCGCGTTCCGTGCGCCGCGTGCGCTTCGTGAGCAGGAACGGTCGGGTGCGCGCGTGCGACCCGACCGTTTCTGCTCACGAAGTGCGCGACGCGGCGCCGCCCGCGCGCTACGTGCTGCGGCCGCGCCGCAGCAGCAGCACGACGACCGCGCCGGCCACCAGGACGGCTCCGGCGCCGAGGCCGATCCACACGCCCGGCGCGATGCCCGGCGACGAGGACGGAGCACCGTCCGAGGCTCCGGTGGCCGTCGCGGTGGCACTCGGCGTCGGAGCGGTGCTCGCCGTCGGGGTCGGGGTGGCACTCGCGCTCGGGGTCGACGCCGGGGCTGCGGCCCGGTACTCGAACGCGAGCGTGCCCTCGATCGGGTGGCCGTCCGGCGACACGTACCGCCAGAGCACCGTGTAGCTGCCCTGGTCGAGGTCGACCGCGCGGCGCATGGTCGTCCCGGAGACCCTCACGTCACCCGTGGCGACGTCGGCACCGGAGGCGTCCGTCACCTGGATCCGGAGTCCGGCGTCGAGGCCGGCGAGCGGCGCTTCCGAGAAGGTCAGGTCGACGGATTCGAGCGGTTCGGTGACGACCGCCCCGTCCGCCGGGGTACTGCTGGTCAGGGCCGAGTGGGCCGACGCGGGCTGGACACCGACGAGCGTCAGCAGTCCCGCCGCGACGATCGCCAGTGCCGCCGCCGTGGTTCGGGCTGTGCGCATGCGCAGACTCTACCGACGGCGGAGCGGCAGCCCGCTGGGGGTCAGAGCTGCTCGCCGAGGAAGTCCGCGTAGGTGGGCTCGTAGCGCGCTTCGCTGACGCTGACGAGCTGGTGGCCGGTTCCTTCGAGGCGTTCGGCGACGAGGGCGGCGAGGTCCTCGGGCGAACGGAGCCCGTGGCGGTGCCACGCGTTCTGGATGGTGGCGGTCATGGTGACCAGCCCTTCGTCGAGATGATGCGCATCCCGGATCCGTCCGGGTCGACCCGCTGTGCCAGACCCCACAGATCGTGAGGAGCATCGTGACGACGAGTCCCTGATGACTGACCCGGTACTGCAACGATACGGTCGCGCCGGAGCGCCGTCGAGGCGGATGCGCTTCGCGGCTGACGGACGCGACGGACCGGCGCGGCGGGTGCGCTGTAGCGTCGGCGCATGGAGATCCTCTTCGTCCACGGCGCGCTCGTCCGCGACGGCGACTGGTGGTGGCAGCCCACCGCCGACCTGCTGTTCGAACGCGCCGGTGTCCGCAGTCGATCGGTGGCGCTGCCGTCCTGCGGCGAGGGCCCGTCCGGCCGCCCCGAAGGCGGTCTCGCCGAGGACGCGGCAGCGCTCCGGGCCGCGCTCGACCGCAGCGACGGAGCGATCGTCGTCGGGCACTCGTACGGCGGCACGGTCGTCGCCGAGGCCGGTCAGCACGATGCTGTCGAGCACGTGGTCCACGCGTCGTCCTACCTGCCCGACGTCGGATCGGCCCAGGCCGGGATCATGTCGGACGAGCCCGACCCGGTGGCGATCGGTGATGCCGGGGACGGAGCCCTGGCACTGGTCGGGTACGACGCCTCGTCGTTCGGCGCGCGGTTCCTGCAGGACGCCGTCCCCGAGGTGCAGCGGGCTGCGTGGGACCGCGTCACCGCACAGTCCGCTGCCGCGTTCGTCACGCCGACGACCGCCGCGGGCTGGCAGGGCGTCGACTCCACCTACCTGGTCTGCACCGAGGACCGGAGCACCACCGTCGGCCTCCAGCGAGCGCACGCGGCACGCGCGACGCGGAGCGTCGACGTCCCCACCGGGCACCATCCGTTCATCACCCGACCCGACCTGGTCGTCGAGCAGGTCGAGCTGCTGCTCGGAAGCGCCGCGGCTTGAGCCTTCGCGACGACGGACGGGAGGCCCGGTGCCAGCTGGCACCGGGCCTCCCGTCCTCAGTGGGTCGCGCCCAGGGCGCGGATCCGCTCGATCAGTCGGTGCCGGAGTCGAAGGCCGCGCCCTCGGACGCGAGGTCCGTCCGACGACCCATCGCGTCCTCGGCGTCGGAGGCGACGATCGCGCCGCCGAGGATCTCCTCGGCCTCGCCCGCCTCGAGCTCACCGACGAGCTCGGCCGTCGCGCCACCGATGAGGCCGGCGGCGGCGTACTGCTCGAGCCGCGAACGGGAGTCCGCGATGTCGAGGTTGCGCATGGTGAGCTGGCCGATGCGGTCGTCCGGGCCGAAGGCGGCGTCGCCGACGCGCTCCATCGACAGCTTGTCCGGGTGGTACGACAGCGCGGGGCCCGTGGTGTCGAGGATCGTGTAGTCGTCGCCGCGACGCAGGCGCAGCGTGACCTCGCCGGTGACGGCGGAGGCCACCCAGCGCTGCAGCGACTCGCGGAGCATGAGGGACTGCGGGTCGAGCCAGCGGCCCTCGTACATCAGGCGACCGAGGCGGCGACCCTCGTTGTGGTACGAGGCGACCGTGTCCTCGTTGTGGATCGCGTTGAGCAGACGCTCGTAGGCGATGTGCAGCAGCGCCATGCCCGGAGCCTCGTAGATGCCACGGCTCTTCGCTTCGATGATGCGGTTCTCGATCTGGTCGGACGCACCCAGGCCGTGGCGGCCACCGATGGCGTTCGCTTCGTAGACCAGGGCCACCGCGTCCGTGTACTCGACGCCGTTGATCGCGACGGGGCGACCGGCCTCGAACCGGACGCTGACGATCTCGGTCGCGACCTCGACGTCGTCACGCCACGCGGCGACACCCATGATCGGCTCGACGATGTCCAGGCCGCTCGACAGCTCTTCGAGGCTCTTCGCCTCGTGCGTCGCGCCCCAGATGTTCGCGTCGGTCGAGTACGCCTTCTCGGTGGAGTCGCGGTACGGGAACCCGCGGGCGACGAGCCACTCGCTCATCTCCTTGCGGCCGCCGAGCTCCTCGACGAACTCGGAGTCGAGCCACGGCTTGTAGACGCGCAGACGCGGGTTGGCCATCAGGCCGTAGCGGTAGAACCGCTCGATGTCGTTGCCCTTGTAGGTGGAGCCGTCGCCCCAGATGTCGACGCCGTCTTCCTTCATCGCGCGGACGAGCATCGTGCCCGTCACCGCGCGGCCGAGCGGCGTCGTGTTGAAGTACGTCTTGCCACCGGAGCGGATGTGGAACGCACCGGTCTGCAGGGCGACCAGGCCTTCTTCGACCAGGGCGCTCTTCGCGTCGACCAGTCGGGCGATCTCGGCGCCGTACTCGTGGGCACGGCTCGGGACGGCGTCGATGTCCGGCTCGTCGTACTGGCCGATGTCGGCCGTGTACGTGCAGGGGATCGCTCCCTTCTCGCGCATCCAGGCAACGGCGCAGGAGGTGTCGAGACCCCCTGAGAACGCGATGCCGACTCGTTCGCCGACGGGGAGACTGCTCAGGACCTTGGACACGAGGTCAATCGTACGGGGCCAGCGGGCCCGACTACCGTCCGGGGCGACGGTTGTGGAGAACTGCCCTGCCACCTGACCCGCCGTCACACCAGGAAGGGAACCAGATGACTGCCGAAGCCCTCGACGTCCGGGCGGAACTCCGCGCGCTGATCGAGCACCGTTCCGTCGCGCTCGACGCGATCGCCCAGGTGACCGGGATCTCGGAGTCCGAGCTCTCCGCGTACCTGGACGGACCAGGAACCGAGCACCAGGGTCTGACCACCCTCGGGACCGGGCTGACTCCCGACGAATCGCAGCGGCTCGCCGTCCTCGCAGCGATGCTGGCCTCTGCCCGGAGCGTGCCCGACGACGACCGCGTCCGCGGCATCCTCGAGAGTCTCACGCAGGTCACCGGGCTGACGGTCGCGAACATCGCGTCGCTCACGGGGATCGCGGAGTCCGACCTCGACGCGTTCTCGAGCGATCCGACCGGGGTGAGCGCTGCCGTGAAGTTCACGATCGCGACCCGGACCTCGTACCTCGTGAACGCCGTCAACCTGGCCGCACCGAGATGCTGAGCGGCACCGAGACACTGGGTCCTGCTGGTGCCCTGGACAGCACTACAGGGATTCGAACCCCTTCGACCTGCTGGTGCCCCTGGAGGGACTCGAACCCCCAACCGTTTCCTTAGGACGGAACTGCTCTTCCATTGAGCTACAGAGGCTGGCTCGTCCACTCTAGCGGCGGAAGCCCTGCAGGAACGCGTGCAGTTCGTCGACGAACAGGTCCGGCTGCTCGAACGGCGCGAAGTGCCCGCCGCGGTCGAGTTCGTGGTGGAACACGAGGTTCGTGGTGCGCTCGAGCCACTCGCGCGGCGCCCGCACGATGTCGCCGGGGAAGATCGAGAACCCGGACGGCACCTCGACCCGGCGTTCCAGCTGCTCCGCCGGGATCGCCGCGTTCGCGTGGTACATCCGCATCGCCGAGCCGATCGTGCCCGTGGCCCAGTACTCGGTGAGCAGCGCCAGCACCTCGTCGCGCGTGTAGACCGACCACGGGTCCCCGTCGCAGTCGCTCCACGCCCGGAGCTTCTCGAGGATCCAGGCGGCGAGACCCGCGGGCGAGTCGTTCAGCCCGATGGCGGCGGTCTGCGGCTTCGTGCGGTGCAGCATCGCGTAGGCGCCCTCGGTGGTGCGCCACCGATCGGTCGCGGCGACGAACTCCCGCTCGGCGGCGGACAACGTCGACGCATCGAGGCCCGGCCAGGCGAGTCCACCGTCGATGCGGTGCACGGCGACGACCCGATCGGGGTGGTCGAGTGCCAGGTAGCGGGCGACGTGCGTGCCGATGTCGCCTCCGGACACCGCGAACCGCTCGTACCCCAGGTCCGTCATCAGCGTCGCCCACATGCCGGCCACCTGCCGGGCGTCGAGCACCTGCGGCGGTGCATCCGAGAATCCGTAGCCGGGCATGTCCGGCACGACGACGTCGTACCCGGCGGCGACGAGCATCGGCAGCACCTTGCGGTACCGCCAGCCGGAGTCCGGCCAGCCGTGCGCGAGCAGGACCGGCAGGGCGTCGGGCCGCGGAGCGCGGGCGTGCAGCACGTGGATGCCGATGCCGTCGACGACGACACGGCGCGAGGGCAGCGCGGCGAGCTCGGCACGGTGTGCGTCGAAGTCGAACCCGTCGGCCCAGTACTCGACGAGCGGGCGCAGGACGTCGAGGTCCACGCCGAGCGACCAGCCGACCCCGGCGGGCGCGTCCGGCCAGCGCGTGGCACGAAGCCGAGCGCGCAGGTCGTCGATGGTCGCGTCGTCGATGTGCGGTGTCTCGCCCATGTCGGCGACGCTAGTCAGCGCCACCGACAGGCGGACGGGAGGCCCGTGGCGGCGTCACCACGGGCCTCCTGTCCGTCACATGGCGTGCAGCAACGGTCGGGTCGGCCTGATCGACGCGACCATTGCTGCACACGAACGCGGCGGCGGCCGCTACGCGGCCACGAGGTACTCGTCCCACTCCGCCTGCGGACGCTCGATGCCGCGCACGACCCACGAGGACCCGTGCGGCACCTTCGGCGGGAACCGGAGGCGCCACCCCATCTCCTGCGGGGTGCGGTCGCCCTTGGTGTTGTTGCAGACCAGGCAGCAGGCGACGAGGTTCTCCCACGAGTCCTGCCCACCGCGCGACCGCGGCTGCACGTGGTCGATCGTGGTGGCGTGGCGGCCGCAGTAGGCACAGTGGTTGCCGTCCCGACGCAGCACACCGCGACGGGACACCGGCACGAGCCTGGAGTGCGGGATGCGCACGTAGCGGGTGAGGATGATGACGGACGGACGGTCGTAGCTCGACGTCGACCCGGTGACCGGGTGTTCGACGTCGGCGGCGACGATGGCGGCCTTCTGGTTCATGACCAGCACGAGGGCTCGTCGGAACGAGATCACCGCGAGGGGCTCGTAACCGGCGTTGAGGACGAGAGTGCGCATGGGTTCCCTTCCGACGTGCCTGGACGGCTTCCAGGCGCTGCGGGTGCGTCGGACCGACGACGCGAACGGGTGAGGACGACCTGTTCACACCCCTGGAACCACGAAGAGCACCACCCGGATGGGCAGTGCTCTCGTCATGCAGGGGCGTGCTCGTGCACGCAGGCTGTGCTCGACCATATGTCGACGCGCGCGCGCCGACCCATGGTGCGGGTCGTGCGGAACATCGACATGAGGGTCTCCTGTTCGCGCCGGTGCGGACCGGTGCAGCGTCAGGTTAACCCAGAAACCGGCCCGGCACGAGGGTGCGCGGGCCGGTTCCGGTGAAGTTCACACGCCGGAGGGGCAGTGGTCGCTAGATGCCGAAACGGACGATGTGGTAGTCGCTGGTCCAGATCGGGCGGATCTGCACGGTGCCACCGGGCTTCGGGGCGTCCATGATCATGCCGTTCCCCATGTAGAAGCCGTCGTGCGCCTCGTTGTTGAAGATGACGACGTCACCGGGCTGCGCCTCGGACTCGGGGATCGTGGTGCCGGCCTGGTCCTGCAGCGGCACCGAGTGCGCGAGGTTGATGCCGTACTGGGCGTACACGAACATGATGAAGCCCGAGCAGTCGAAGCCCGACGGGTCCGCGCCACCGAAGACGTAGGGGGTGCCGATGTACTGCTTGCCCGTGGCGACCACGGCCGGCAGCGAGAACGGGGTGTCGGCAGCGGACGAGCTGGCCGCGTACTCGGCGGCCGTCGGTCCGGTGTACGAGGAGTACTGCTTCGCCGTCGCGGCACGGGCGGACTGGGTCTGCTCGGCCTGCTCGGCGGCTTCCTTCGCTGCGGCGGCCTGGTCGGCGGCGGCCTGCTTGGCGGCCTTCTCGGCGTCGAGCGTCGCGGTGGAGGTCGCGCCGAAGCCGTCACGGCTCGTGTCGGCGAGCGCCACGGCGTCGGAGACCGACAGCTCCTGGCTCTGCGTGGCCCGGACCTGACGCTGGGCGTCGGCGGCGGCGGTCGAGTTGGCCGAGGTCGTCGCGGCGAAGGCCGGGGCGACCGCGACCGTGCCGAACATGCCGGCGGCCACGGTGAGGACGACCGGCGCGAGGAACTTGCGCTTGCGCGACGACGAGCTGGCCTTCGCGGTGCTCGCGGCTGCGGCGGCCTGCGCGGCACGTCGACCACCGGGCAGCGGGGCGGAGCGCACCGGCACGACCTTGCGGACCGGGCGGCCCTCGGTCTCGCGCACGGCCCGCCGGGTGAGCGGGGCGGTGGTGGCGTTCTCGGTGTTCGTCGGGTTCGCGGGCGTCTGGTCGTCCGCGGCGGTACCGGTCTGCGTCAAGAGGTGGGTCTCCAACGTCTCGTCATCACGCCGCCGTGGGTGTCCGGCGGTGTGCAACCCCATCCGTTCGTCATCGTTTCCGATCGAGGCAGGAGACGGGTTCGAGACGTCCTGCCACGGGTCTCCGGCTCAGGGGCAGCGCGGCGACTCGGACGAGTGTACGGAGGCGTCGTTACCGTGTCGAGACCAAACGCCCCGGAGGTAACGAAACGGTAAAGACTCTCAGGGACGACCAGGAACGGTCAGTCCCGCTCGATGTAGACGTGCTGTGCGACCTCGATGGGCAGCTCGATGCCCGAGTCCTCGCCCTCGACGCGGACCGCGACGTAGGCGCCCGCACGCTGCACGCTCGCCATGCGCCCGGGCATGACCCCGGCGGTGCGGAGCTGGTGCAGGAGCTCCGGTTCGAACTGCACGGGCTCGCCCAGGCGTCGGACGACCCCGGTCGTGACGGCGTCGGTGCCCTCGGTCGCGGCGACGATGTTCTGGACGCCGTCGAGGAACCCGGCGGCCGCGGGGCCACCGATCTCGGCCAGTCCGGGGATCGGGTTGCCGTAGGGCGATTCCGTCGGGTTGCCGAGCATCTCGAGCAGGCGGACCTCGACCTGCTCGCTCATGACGTGCTCCCACCGGCAGGCCTCGTCGTGCACGAAGGCCCAGTCGAGTCCGATGACGTCGGCCAGCAGGCGTTCGGCCAGACGGTGCTTGCGCATCACGTGGGTGGCACGGGAACGACCTTCGTCGGTGAGCTCCAGGTGGCGGTCACCGGAGACGACGACCAGGCCGTCGCGCTCCATGCGGGCGATGGTCTGCGAGACCGTCGGGCCCGAGTGTCCGAGGCGCTCGGAGATGCGCGCGCGCAGCGGCACGATCGCCTCTTCCTCGAGGTCGAGGATGGTGCGAAGGTACATCTCCGTGGTGTCGACGAGATCGGTCACGGTCCGCCTCTCATGTCTGGGCCCAGCGCCGACCACACTACTTGTTCGCACCGACGAACACCGACCGGCGCCCGGGTGCACGTGAGAAAGGGTCATCCGACGCGGTGGACGAGCGGGTCGAACCCTCCCCGTCCGGCCGGTACACGGGCTCGGGCAGGCGGATCGTCGTCGGTAGGATCGGTGCATGGCAGACATCGTCATCCCGGCCGAACTCCTCCCCACCGACGGTCGCTTCGGCTGCGGTCCGTCGAAGATCCGCGGCGCCCAGCTCGAGTCCCTCGTGACGCGCGGTGCCACGATCCTCGGCACCTCGCACCGCCAGAAGCCCGTGAAGGACCTGGTCGGCAGCGTCCGCTCCGGCCTCGCCGACCTGTTCCAGATCCCCGAGGGCTACGAGGTCGTCCTCGGCAACGGCGGCTCGACCGCGTTCTGGGACGCCGCCGCGTTCGGCCTCATCGAGCGCCGTGCCGAGAACCTGTCCTTCGGCGAGTTCGGGTCGAAGTTCGCCAAGGCCGCAGCGGCCCCGTGGCTCGAGGCTCCGCACGTCGTCGAGGCACCGGGTGGCTCCCTCGCCGCACTCGAATCGGTCGAGGGCGTGGACGTCTACGCCTACCCGCACAACGAGACCTCGACGGGTGTCATGGCCCCGGTCGTCCGTGCGACCGGTGACGCCGGCGCCCTCACCGTCGTCGACGCGACCAGCGCCGCCGGTGGCGCCCTGTTCGACGTCAGCGCCACCGACGTCTACTACTTCGCCCCGCAGAAGAACTTCGCCTCGGACGGCGGCCTGTGGCTCGCGCTGCTCTCCCCCGCCGCGATCGAGCGGATCGAGCGGATCGCCGCCTCCGACCGGTACATCCCGGAGTTCCTGTCGCTCAAGAACGCCGTCGACAACTCGCGCCTGAACCAGACCCTGAACACCCCGGCGATCTCCACGCTGCTGCTCCTCGACGAGCAGGTGCGGTGGATGAACGAGTCCGGTGGCCTGGCGTGGGCGGACCTCCGCACGAAGACCTCGTCGTCGACCATCTACGACTGGGCCGAGGCCAGCGACTGGGCGACCCCGTTCGTCACCGACCCCGCCGCTCGCTCCCAGGTCGTCGCCACGATCGACCTCGACGACTCGATCGACGCCAAGGCCGTAGCCGCGACCCTGCGCGCGAACGGCATCGTCGACACCGAGCCGTACCGGAAGCTCGGCCGCAACCAGCTGCGCGTCGCGACGTTCACCGCGATCGACCCGGACGACGTCGCGAAGCTCGTGCGCGCGATCGACTTCACGATCGACGCCCTGCGCTGACCTCGGGGACACCCGCCGGAACGAGGACGGGCCCGGCACCACCGGATCGGTGGTGCCGGGCCCGTTCGTCGGTCCGGGTCAGGCGCGGTGGAAGCCCGGGTCGGCCTCGCCGGCGTCGAGCTGGTCGACCTCGAGATCGGCGTCGGGCTCGAACGGCTGCACGCGGCGGGCACGGCGGCGACGGGGCGGTTGCGGGGCCTCGTCCTCGGCATCGGTGTCGGTGTCGGTGTCGGTGTCGCTCACATCGGCGAGCGCATCGACGTCCACACCCTCGATGTCGTCGTCGCCCGATTCGTCGAGGTCGTCCTCGTCGGCGTCGAACTCGTCGTCATCGTCATCGTCGTCGTCCGACTCGTCGTCGTCCTCGTCGTCATCCGAGTCGTCGTAGTCGTCGTCCTCGTCGTCGTCGTCCGACTCGTCGTCTTCGTCGTCATCGGACTCGTCGTCGTAGTCCTCGTCGTCGGAGTCCTCGTCGGAGTCCTCGTCCGACGCGTCCTCGGCGCCGTCCTCGCCCTCGTGCTCCTGCGCAGCCCGGTACTCGGCCAGTCGCTCGGACCACGGCACCCACTCGGGCGCGACGAGCGAGCCGTCCCCGGGCATCAGCTCGACCTCGAGCACGGTCGGTTCGTCGTCGCCGACCTTGGCGACGCTGACGGTCCACCGCCACCCGGGGTAGCCGGGCAGCCGGTTGGCGAACAGGACGGACACGACGCCGTCCCCTTCGTCCACGGTGCCGACGGGCGCACCGACGGTCGACTCCGGGGTGACCTCGAGCAACGCCTCGCGCGCCAGGTCGGTGTAGTCGATGGGCGCTGCGTCGATGAACGCTGCGTCGATGGGCGCTGCGTCGATGGGCGCTGCGTCGGGAGCCGTCTCGGCCCCTGCTGTCTCGGACTCGGTCATGGGGTCACGCCTCCAACTGGTCTGCGACGTGCCGCAGGATGGCGGCGATGCGATCGCCGTTCTTCGGGTAGCGGCCGTGGCGGAGGTCTCCGCTGATCCGGTCGAGTTCCTTCACCAGGTCCTCGACGATCACGGCCATGTCGTCCGCGGAGCGACGGGTCATCCGCGACAGCGACGGCTGGGGCTCGAGCAGCCGCACGGACAACGCCTGCGACCCCTTCTTGCCCTGGACGACGCCGTACTCCAGCCGCGTGCCGGCCTTGACGGTCACGACGCCGTCGGGCAGCGAGGACGCGTGCAGGAACACCTGGTCGCCGTCGTCTCCGGTGATGAAGCCGAAGCCCTTGTCGTCATCGTAGAACTTGACCTTGCCGGTGGGCATGCGTGGACTCCTCGAGGTCGTGGTACGGCCGTGGTGCGTCGGATATCCTGGGTCGATGGCCAAGCCGACCCGATCAACCGGGAACCCGCAGGACTCCGCAGAACCCCCGGTGACGTTCAATCGTACCGAACGCGCTCTGGCGTTCATGATCGGTGGGATCATCATCCTCGGCTTGCTCTGCTTCGTCGCGATGATCATCATGTGGCTCACCGCACCTGCTGCCCAGGGTGCGATGCCGTGGCCGGTGGTCATGGCGATCCCGCTCTTCGGCTTCCCGATCGCCATGGTGCTGGTCTTCACGCTCCTCGGCATCACCTGGACACGTCGCGCACGAGCGAACCGGACGGCTCGCTGACGTCCGCCCCGGACGCTGGCACCGGACGATGACGACCACCGCCGACCTCGCCGCCCGACTCCGGGCGATGCCGGACGATGCGCTCGAGCGCCTCGTCGCGGCGAGGCGACTCCCCACCGCTGCACTCGCCGAGACCGGCCCGCAGCGCATCACCGACTTCTTCGACCTCGCCGAGGCGCTCCGCAGCGACGACGCCGTGGACGCCGCCGTCGAGCACCTTCCGCGCGCGACGATCCTCGCGCTGCGTGACGGCGGAGCCGTCGACGCGCTCGGCCCCGCGATCGAGCTCGGCCTCGCCGACGAGGACGGCGCAGTCGACGACGCGGTCGCCGCTCGCGTGGCCGCCCACCCCGACCTCACCTCGCTCGACGAGCAGCCTGGAGGCCCGGAGCAGGTCCGCCCCGCTGCTCCCGCCCTCGACGCCGCGGCGCTCGAGCGTGCGCGCACCACCGGTGCGGAGCAGGCGTTCGCGACGATGACCGTGCTCGCCGAACTGCTGCGGGCGGTCGACGCCGGCGCGGTCCGCGAACTCGTCAAGGGCGGGATCGGCATGCCGCTCGCCCGCACCCTCGCCGAGCGCATCGGCACCGACGCCGAACTCGTCGCGGGTCGCCTGGCGCTGCTCGACGGCATCGGGTTCGCCGACCCCGACACCGGACGCTGGATCGTCACCGACGCCGGGCACGCCTGGTTGCTCGCCGGGTGGCCGGAGCGCTGGGTGTCGCTGGTGGCCGCGTGGTCGGACACGCTCCCGCCCGCCGTGCACCAGGTGCTCGACCTGGCCGACGGGGACCTGCGCGACCTCGTGCCGCTCGGGCGCTGGGCGTACCCGGCGGGGTCCCGCTGGCTCGACGCCCTGCTGCTCGACGTCGCCGGCACCGCGGCGTCGCTCGGCCTGGCAGTCGACGGCATCGTGACGAGCACCGGTCGGGCGCTCCTCGACGGTGACGCCGAGCAGGCCGCCGACGACCTGCCGGGCACCGTCGAGCGGGTCTACCTGCAGCACGACCTCACCGTCATCGCACCGGGGCCGCTCGCGCCGGTGGACGACGACGCCCTGCGTACCGTCGCCGTGCTCGAGGCGCCGGGCCTCGCGGCGCGCTACCGCATCTCCGAGGACACCCTGCGCGCGGCGTTCCGGGCCGGACACTCCCGCGACGACCTGCTGTCCCTGCTCGGACGGCTGTCGGCGACCGGGATCCCGCAGCCCCTCGCCTACCTGATCGACCAGGTGGCCGGACGCGACGGCAGCATCGTCGTCGACCGGGGGCCGGGTGGCGTCGGGACCGAGGTCCGCGGCACCGCCGACCAGCTCGACCTCGTCGGGGTGGACGCCGAGCTCCGGCAGCTCGCGTGGGAGCGGCCCGACCTGACGACGCTGACCACGCGCTACCCGCCGCACGTCGTGCACACCGCGCTCGAGGACCAGCGCTACCCGGCCGTCCTGACGACCGCAGCCCGCCCCGAGGCGCACCACGGGCCTCCCGGCCGGCGCAGCCCCACCGGACGCTCGCCGGAACAGTCGGCGCACGCACTCGTCGAACGGCTCCGCCTGACGACGCAGCGCGGCGACGCGGAGCCGGAGCAGGAGTGGCTCGGTCGGCAGATCGACCTGGCCGTGCGCGGACGCACGCCGATCCGTGTGACCGTCCGGATGCCGGACGGCTCGGAGCGGCCGTTCTCGATCGTGCCGACCTCGGTCGCGGCCGGACGCGTCCGCGGGCGGGACACGGCCGTCGACGTCGAGCGGACCCTGCCGCTGTCGCTCGTCGTGTCGGTCGAGAGCGACGCCTGAGCCGCGCAGTCACCCGCACGCAGGTGCCGACGGCTAGGCTGGCAGGTCATGAACGGACCGCTGATCGTGCAGAGCGACCGCACCGTGCTCCTCGAGGTCGCGCACCCCGACGCCGAGGACGCACGCCACGAGCTCGCGGCCTTCGCCGAGCTCGAACGCGCTCCCGAGCACGTGCACACCTACCGGATCACCCGCCTCGGACTCTGGAACGCGCGCGCCGCGGGCCACGACGCCGAGGCGATGATCGACACCCTGGAACGCTTCGCGAAGTTCCCCGTGCCGCAGAGCGTCACGGTCGACATCCGCGACACGGTCTCGCGCTACGGACGGCTCGTGATCCGTCGTGAGGAACGACCCGACGCACCCGTGATCGCGAACTCCCCCACCGAGGAACTCGAGCGGCTGCCGCTCCTGCTCCTCACCGCCGAGGACCCGTCGGTGCTGGCCGAGGTCATCCGGTCGAAGCGCATCAAGCCGCTGCTCGGTGACATGCGGTCCTCGACCGAGGTCGAGCTGCAGCCGTGGGCGCGGGGACAGATCAAGCAGGAGCTCGTGAAGCTCGGCTGGCCGGCGGAGGACCTGGCGGGCTACACCCCTGGCCAACCCCACCCGATCGACCTGGACACGGCCGAGTGGCACATGCGGCCGTACCAGGAGCAGGCCGTCGACACGTTCTTCGCCCAGGGCTCCGGCGTCGTCGTGCTGCCCTGTGGTGCGGGCAAGACGCTCGTCGGCGCGGGCGCGATGGCGACCGTCAAGGCGACCACGCTCATCCTCGTGACGAACACCGTCTCGGCGCGGCAGTGGCGCACCGAGCTCCTCAAGCGCACGACCCTGACGCCGGAGGACATCGGCGAGTACTCGGGCAGCGTCAAGGAGATCCGGCCGGTCACGATCGCGACCTACCAGATCCTCACCGCCCGCCGGAAGGGCGAGTACACGCACCTGTCGCTCCTCGACGCCCTCGACTGGGGCCTCATCGTCTACGACGAGGTGCACCTGCTGCCCGCGCCGGTGTTCAAGCTGACCGCCGACCTGCAGGCCCGCCGTCGCCTGGGCCTCACCGCGACGCTCGTGCGCGAGGACGGCCGCGAGGGCGACGTCTTCTCGCTCATCGGGCCGAAGCGGTACGACGCCCCGTGGAAGGAGATCGAGGCGCAGGGCTACATCTCGCCGGCCTCCTGCTACGAGGTCCGCATCGACCTGCCGCACCAGGACCGCCTGGAGTACGCGGCGTCGAGCGACGACGAGCGCTACCGGCTCGCCGCGACGTCCCCGGCCAAGACCCCGGTCGTGCGGGAACTCATCGAGAAGCACCGCGGTGAGCAGATCCTGGTGATCGGGCAGTACATCGACCAGCTCGACGAACTGGCTGCGTCGCTCGACGCCGCGGAGATCACGGGGGCGACCCCGGTCGACGAACGGGAGCGGCTGTACGACGCGTTCCGGTCCGGCGAGGTCGACGTGCTCGTCGTCTCGAAGGTCGCGAACTTCTCGATCGACCTGCCCGACGCGACCGTCGCCATCCAGGTCTCCGGCTCGTTCGG
The DNA here is from genome assembly GCF_003234745.1 of Curtobacterium sp. MCLR17_039. Classification (NCBI taxonomy): domain Bacteria; kingdom Bacillati; phylum Actinomycetota; class Actinomycetes; order Micrococcales; family Microbacteriaceae; genus Curtobacterium; species Curtobacterium sp. MCLR17_039. Next base: position 4,185 of record NZ_QKTF01000018.1, on the reverse strand, counting down.
GTCACGGCAGGAAGAGGCGCAGCGGCTCGGCCGGCTCCTCCGCCCGAACAAGGACGGCCTGCCCGCGTCGTTCTACACGCTCGTGGCCCGGGACACCGTCGACCAGGACTTCGCGCAGAACCGGCAACGGTTCCTGGCGGAGCAGGGCTACTCGTACACGATCCTGGATGCCGACCAGGTCCAGACGCCCGTGGGCTGACGTACGAACCGCTCCCAGGAAACCCCGAGGGAACAGTCAGAAGATAGGACCATGAGCGATGGCCCCAAGATCCTGATCGTCGACGACGAGCCGAACATCCGCGACCTCCTGACGACCTCGTTGCGCTTCGCCGGCTTCGCCGTGCGTGCGGTGGGCAACGGGGCACAGGCGATCTCCGCCGTGCTGGAAGAAGAGCCGGACCTCATCATCCTCGACGTGATGCTGCCCGACATGAACGGCTTCGGCGTGACCAAGCGCCTGCGTTCCTCGGGATACACCTCGCCGATCCTGTTCCTCACGGCGAAGGACGACACCGAGGACAAGATCACCGGCCTCACCGTCGGCGGCGACGACTACGTCACCAAGCCGTTCTCGCTCGATGAGATCGTCGCCCGCATCAAGGCCATCCTCCGTCGCACCATGAACGACGAGGAAGACGCGATCATCCGCGCCGGCGAGCTCACGATGGACCAGGACACGCACGAGGTCACGATCGGCGACGCGCAGATCGAGCTCTCGCCCACCGAGTTCAAGCTGCTCCGTTACCTGATGCTCAACCCGAACCGCGTGCTGTCGAAGGCGCAGATCCTCGACCACGTGTGGGAGTACGACTTCAACGGCGACGCCGGCATCGTCGAGAGCTACATCTCGTACCTGCGCCGCAAGCTCGACCAGTACTCCGCCGAGCCGATCATCCAGACCAAGCGCGGCTTCGGGTACATGCTGAAGGCGTCCAAGGCTTCGTAGCACCATCACCTCTTCACGGCGGTCGTCCGGTTTCACCGGGCGGCCGCTGTCTATCGTTGGGGCAGCATGCACACGCGAATGAACCACTGGTGGGACGGGATCTCCCTGCGCACCAAGATCACCGGGATCACGGTGCTGCTCGTCGCGCTCGGATTGCTCGTCGCCGGACTCGGCACGATGACGGTGCTGTCCACCTACCTCATGCAGCAGCTCGACAACACGGTCAAGCAGACGACCGAGCAGCTCGAGGGTCAGAACATCAGTGACGGCGAGCAGTACTGCAAGCTGTCCGTCGTGGTGTCGCAGAGCGCCTACGTGGCCGCGTACGACGCCGACGGTGACCGGATCTGCCAGACGAAGGCGTCGAGTCGACCCGACGTCCGTGAAGCCACCCTGGTCGAGGCCTCGCAGTCGAACCAGCGCATCTCGCTGTACGACAGCCAGCACAACCACGAGTGGCGCGCCCAGATCATCCCGGCGTCGCTGCAGAACCAGTCCGACGGCACCACCGAGACGGGCTACGTGCTCATCGCCGTCTCCAGTGCCGGCACCGACGAGACGATCGGCAAGTTCACCGCGATCTTCCTCGGGTTCGGTGCCTCGGTCATCCTGCTCGGCGCCATGCTCACCCGGCTGCTGGTCACCGCGACCTTCGACCCGCTGCGCGACGTCGAGGACACCGCTGCCCGGTTCGCCGCGGGTGACTTCAACCAGCGCCTCGAGGCCGACACCCCGAACACCGAGGTCGGCCGCCTCAACCGCTCCCTCAACGTCATGCTCGAGCGGATCGACTCCGCGTTCGAGGACCGCGAGCGCACCATCGCCCAGATGCGCCGGTTCGTTGGGGACGCCTCGCACGAGCTCCGCACGCCGCTGGTGTCCCTGCGCGGGTACGCCGAGCTGTACCGGATGGGTGCCCTGCGCAAGGAAGAGGACGTCGCCCAGGCGATGGAGCGCATCGAGAAGGAAGCGCAGCGGATGGGCCTGCTCGTGCAGGACCTGCTGCAGCTCGCTCGCATCGACGAGTCGAAGCCGCTCGAGCTCGGCCCGGTCGACCTCGTCGCCATCGCCCGTGACTCGGCGCTCGACACGATGGCCTCCAACCCCGACCGCGAGATCCAGGTCCTCGTCGAGGACGCCCTGACCGGCGAGAGCGTGCCCCAGGCCGTCCGTCCGTCGGCGTCGTCGTCGTCCATCGGCTCTCCGGACTCCGGCGAAGCACCGCCTGTGTCGCCCACCTCGGCGAACACCACCGGGCCGATCGCGTTCTCGCGCCAGACCATCGCCCGACTCCGGGCCCGTCGCACCCGCGCCATGAACATCGACGCCGGTGCCGCGCCGACCGACGAGACCACCCCGCTGCCCACGGTCGTGCTGCCGAAGCGCCCGCCGATCGTCCTGGCAGAGGAGAACAAGATCCGCCAGATCGTCACGAACCTGATGGGCAACGCCATGCGGTTCACGGCGAACGACGACCCGATCGAGATCGGCATCGGCGTGGACGACGAGCGCGGCATGGCACACCTCGACGTGATCGACCACGGTGAGGGCATCCCGCCGCAACTGCGCGAGAAGATCTTCCAGCGCTTCTGGCGTGCGGACACCTCCCGCGCGCGGGACACCGGCGGCTCGGGCCTCGGGCTCGCCATCGTGTCCGGCATCGTCGCGGCGCACAACGGCTCGGTCGAGGTCTTCGACACCGAGGGCGGCGGCGCCACCTTCCGCGTCTGGCTCCCCCTGCTCCCCCGCGACTTCTCCGCCTGAGCCGCGCGGGCCGTGGGGCCCTGCCGCTCGCGGCCCGCGGGCGTCCCGTGTCCCGGCGTCCCGGGTGTCCCGTCCCGCGGCGTCCCGGGTGTCCCGTCTGTCGCGTCCCGTGTCCCGGCGTCCCGGGTGTCCCGTCTGTCCCGTCCGCGGCGTCCCGGGCGGTCACAACACTCCGTCCGACGCCGCCGAGTGGTCACGATCTGTCGTCTGCGCGCCCGCTGACCGACAGTTCGTGACCGGCCGGCGAGCGGCCGTCGACATGTCGTGACCGCCCGGCGACGAGATCTTCAGCGTGGCGATCACGGCCGTCACGCCGACAGCCGACGACTTCCGACCGCTCGGACCTCGAACGCCTGGCGGAGTCGCTCGAACAACACCGCGGGTCGGTGTGCGTCCGACGCCGTCGCGTGGATCACGAGCCAGTCGTTCACCACGAACCCGTTGTCCCGTCGCTGATCGTGTCGGAAGGTGTCGCGCTCGCGGTGGTGATCGCCGTCGTACTCCAACGCGATGCCGAACTCCGACCACGCCATGTCGACGCGGCCGAGGAACCGACCCGCGCCATCGTGCACGTCGACGTTCAGCTCCGGCTCGGGGAACCCCGCTTCGACCACTGCCAGACGGAGCCAGGTCTCCTGCGGCGACTCCACCCCGGCCCGGACGAGGTCCAGCGCGCGCCGAGCAGCGAGCGCGAAGCGTGTGCCGGGGCGGATCGACGCACGGAGGTCGTCCGCCGTCGCCAGCCCGGCTGGTCCGACGAGGTGGTCCCCGATCGCGACCAGCGCGTCCCGATCGACCACGCCGGCGCACTCGAACCACATCTGCGCGGGGACACTGACCGGGAACCCGCGGTGTTCGACGGTCCTCGGCCGGTCCAGCCGGTGCGCGACCACGCCGGGCCGACGCATCCGGCACCCGTCCCTCGCGGTCGAGACGTGCACCGGGCCGACCGAGCGCACCGACTGCGGCAGTGGCGCACCCCAGATCGCGGCGGCCGTCGTGTGGCTGAAGAACTGGTCGGGACGCATGACCAGGGTGACGGCGCCGATGAAGTCCACCGAGTCGATAGGAGCACGCACACCGTGGACCGGGGCTGCCAGGTCGGTGCGTCGGAGCCGTTCCGGATCGATGCCGTGACCGACCGCATCGGCCACGCGGAAGGTGGTGCGGTCGAACGGAGCAGGGAGGCGACGGGGAGCTGACATGCCGTCATGGTCGTCGCGGGGCACGTGAGCCGACCACGCGCACTCGCAACCTGTGGAGAACGAGGTGAGCCGGGCCTCCTGTGTGGGAGAGCCGACCCCCGGACGCGCGCAAGCCGCACGCACGAGCCGGTCACGACTCCCCGCTCCCGCGCCGCCGGACGGTCACGAAGTGTCGACTGGAACGGGCCGAACCGACGGTTCGTGACCGCTCGGCGGACCTGAGCGGGGTGTTGTGACCGCCCCCCCCCCCCGCCCCCCCCCCCCCCCCCC